>CAYVJJ010000221.1:0-4770 GCA_964451655.1 uncultured Mycobacteriaceae bacterium
TGGAAGTATGACCCCTCGTAGTAACTTCTGCCCAATCGGGTCCGAAATTGCCTGCGTACAATTATTCCCGACACCGATGACCTGGCCTTTTGCCTGTTGCGGGCCACGTCTGAGGTCGGCCCCGGCGTGTCCGGGGCTGTCAAGTGCGCGTGTGGGAGGGTGAGGTCCATGGTGCAGGGCGGTCCCGGGCTGATCCGGGCGGTACGGGAGCGGTTCGGCCGTCGGCGTGGCCGCGGGGAGGAGCTCGATCCGCTGGACCCGGCCCTGCGCGTCGTGGCACGGGCCTTCGATGACGCGGAGGCGTGCAGCGCGGTCCTCGAGCGGGCGTCAGCCGGCGCGGCGCCGTGGGACGAGCGTGCGCCGGCGCTGTCGCGCCACCACCTTCTGGTGCCGGCGGATGCGGCGCCGCAGATCGTGGACATCGCGGCCCAGACCGGCTACGAGGCGTATGAGGGTGAGGTGCCGGGCCCCGGGGCGGAGCACGGCCTCATCGGGCGGGCGGACGGGGCGGGGAGACGCGCTGTCCTGGCCCTGGCGCGGGTCGAGCGCCTCGACGCGTTGCATCTGGCGCAGGAACGTTCCCGCATGGCCGGTCTGGCCCAGCGTTGGGGCGGCGTCGTCCTGGGGTGGGACGCGCTGCAGCCGGGCCCGTGACGGAGCCCGTGGAGGCCGGGGCGGTCCGGCGGCGGACGCTTCTCGCGCGGGCGCGTGCCGCTAGGCTGACACCGCAGATCTGCGGCGCGGGGAGCGGGCGCCGTGACGGAGCGGAACGATCGCGCGAGGTGGAGAGTCATGGAGCAGGTCGCCTACGGGGACGGCACGGGGTCGGAGGGACGGACGTGGCCCGCCATCCTCGGCCGTATCGTCGACGGTGACGAACTGGACGCCGGCGATACCCGTTGGGCGATCGACGAGATCTTCGGTGACAATGCGTCGCCGGCGCAGATCGCGGCGTTCGGCGTCGCATTGAAGATGAAGGTCCCCACCCCGGGGGAACTGCGCGGCCTGGCCGACGGCATGCTGGCCCATGCCCGGCTGGTCGACGGTGGACGTGACGGTGTGGACATCGTCGGCACCGGCGGCGACCGCGCCAACACCGTGAACATTTCGACGATGGCTGCGATCGTCGTCGCGGCCGCCGGTGTTCCGGTGGTGAAACACGGAAACCGCGCCGCCTCCTCCAAATCGGGGGGAGCCGATGTCCTGGAGGCGCTCGGAGTGACGATCGCGCTGGGGCCGGACGGTGTGACCCGGTGCTTGCGGGAGGCCGGGATCGGTTTCTGCTTCGCCTCCCTGTATCACCCCGCGCTGCGGTTCGCCGGACTGCCGCGGCGTCAGATCGGCATTCCGACGGTGTTCAACGTGCTGGGGCCGCTGACCAACCCCGGGCGCCCGACGGCCGGGCTCATCGGTTGCGCCTTCTCCGACCTCATCGGGACCGTGGCGGGCGTGTTCGCCGAACGCGGCCAGTCCGCGCTGGTGGTGCAGGGTGATGACGGGCTCGACGAGCTGACCACGTCGACCACCTCCACGGTCTATCTGGTCGAAAACGGCACGGTGACGCGTCAGAGCCTGGACCCGCGGGACCTGGGGATCGGTCTCGTACCGCTGGACCGGCTGCGCGGGGGCGATGCCCGGCACAACGCCGATGTGGCGCGTGCGGTGTTCGCGGGGGAGAAGGGCCCGGTACGCGACGCCGTGCTGCTCAACTCCGCGGCGGCGCTGGCGGCGCACGGGCGCGGGCGGGGCACGGTGACCGAGCGGGTGGCGTCGCACTATGCGGCGGCGGCGCACGCCGTGGATTCCGGGGCGGCTGCGGCGCTGCTCGACAAGTGGGTCTCGGTCAGCGGTGCCGCTGCCGCCGAGGAGGGCGACGCGCAGTAGCGCAGTAGGGCGCGCCGCCGCTGCGGCTATTCGCCGATGGAGAACGCCTCCTCGACGTCCGCGCTCGAATAGGAGCGGAACGCGATGTGGGTGGTGGTGCGGACGATGCCCGGCACCTTGTTGATCCGGCCGGTGACCACGTCGGCGACGGCCTCGTGGTCGCGGACCTTGACGATCGCGACGACGTCGACGTCCCCCGCGCAGGAGAACACCGACTCGACGCCCGGGACGTCGGCGATGGCCTGAGCGGCGTGCGGGATGGTGGCGGGTTCCACGTTGGCCAGGACGATTGCGGTGATCATCGGTAGCTCGACTCCTTGTTGATGGTGGCCCTCGTTGTGTTCCCCGATTGTCTCCCGTGCGGGCGGCGAGGGCGGTGGCGACCCGCGCGGCGCGTCGCACCCGGCCGAGACGGACGGCGGTGCCGCTGCGAGTGCCTCAATACTTCACTGCGGACGCGCTCTCGGCGATCCGTGATGCGGTCCGGCCGGCCCGGGCGCGTTCCGCCCACTCCGCCCAGCGGCGCGCCCCGTGCAGGAGGGTCCCGTAGCCGCTGCTGGCCCGGACGATCCGGGTGCCGGGCCGTTCGACCCAGCGCGCGACCAGGGCCACTTCCGCTCCGGTGGCCCCGCGCAGCGGCCCCTCCCCGGGGCGGACCGTCTCCGCCGCAGCCGAGAGCGCATCGACCACCGGCATCGGCGCCGTGCCGCGAGGCGCGTTTCCGGCTGCGGCGAGCCGACCGTGGCGGACCACCGCGAACTGCCATCCGCCCGCGCCGTCGGGCCGGGCCGCGATCAGCTCGGCGATCTCCGCGAGAGTGCGCAACCGTTGGCACCGGTCGAGCGCGGAGATCAAGGCGTCGAGCCGGTCGCGTCTGCGGGCGGCGTTCTCGAAGAGCAGGTCCGCGGACAACTCCTCTATGCGGCGCCGCAACGACTCCAACGGGGAGTCGTCGACGCCGCGCACCAGCCGCCGCACGCGCTCGGGGCGGTGAGCGTACGCAGAACGATCCTCCCCGCGCCGCGGCGACCCGTCCTGCCCGGTGCCGACCGTCTCCCGAAGCCCGGCGTGCCCGTCATCGTCCCTGACGGCCGGGCAGCCGCCTACGGCGCCCAGCGTGCTGCAGTCCGCACTGTGTACTCCGGCTGCGGGAATGCGATGCGTGCAGGTCCGCAGCCCGCACGCATCGGCCAGTGCGGCCGCCGCCTCCGCTGCCGCCCCGCGGCTGCGGAATGGCCCGAGCGCGTCGGGACCGCACCGCCGCCGCACCACCGCACGCGGGAACGGCTCGTCGGACAGGTCCACCCACCAGCTGCGGGACGGCTGTTTGGAGGCGCGGTTGTAGGGCGGTTCGTGCGCTGCGATCAGGCGCAGCTCGCGCACCTCGGCCTCCAGCCCGTGCGCGCACGCCACATGGTCGATGCGTACGGAGAGCGCCACCATCTCCTTCATGCGCGCGCGTTTCTCCGACCCCGTGAAGTAGGTGCGGACTCGGCGATGCAGGTCGACGGCGGTGCCGACATAGAGGACCTCGTCCGACGGACCTCGGAAAAGGTAGACGCCCGGCGACCGCGGCAGTGCGTCCGCGAGGTGCCGCTTGCGCCGTTGCGCCGGGCTCACCGGGGACAGGTGCGCGAACAGGTCCGGCAGGGTGTGCACGCCCTCGCTGCCCGTGCGTCCGAGCAGCCCGTGCAGCACGTCGACGGTGGCGCGGGCGTCATCCAGCGCGCGGTGGGTGGGAGCGGTGTCGACATCGAAGAACCGCGCCAGCGCCGACAGCTTGACCGAGGGCGCCTCGTCCCGGGTGAGAACCCGCCGGGCGAGCCGCACCGTGCAGAGCACGGGGAACGACGGCCACGCGGTGTCGTTGTCCGCTGCTGCCGCCTTGAGGAAGCCGACGTCGAACCGCGCATTGTGCGCCACGAGCACCGCGCCCCTGGCGAACTCAAGGAAGGAGGGCAGCACTGCGGACATGGGCGGCGCGCCGGCGACCATGTCCGAGGAGATACCTGTGAGTCGCGTGATGAACGGCGGCACGGGTCGTCCCGGATCCACAAGGGTGGCGAATTCACCGAGCACCTCGCCGCCGCACACCTTCACCGCGCCGATCTCGGTGACGGCGTCCGCCCCGGCCCGGCCGCCCGTGGTCTCCAGGTCCACCACGACGAAGGTAGTGGTGCTCAGCGGCGCGTCGAGCCTGTCGAGGCGCAGTTGCTCGCCGCCCGCCGATCGGCGCGCGACGCGGCCGACAGCGGCAGCTTCCGTCACGGCGACCAGGATAACGGGGCCTGCCGACACCCCGCCGTCATCCGCCCTCGCACGCAGGAGGACGGCGTATCGGCGCCGCGGCGCCGCGGATCCCGCTCCGTGGACGGAGGAGACGAGTGTCACAATGCTTCCGTAACCGAAACGGCGAGTGCACAGACGCCCGGCCGGGCGGCACCTGCCGCGGGCGGCACCGCGTGGCGCTGAACTGGCGGGACGCGCTGTTCACGGGTGAAGTGCCGGAGATCGTCCCGCCGTTGCCGGACGCGCGGGGCGACCGTCCGGCGGCGGTCGCGATACGGTCGGCCGGGGCGTGGGACGGACTCGCCGTGCGGGCGGCTGGACACGGCCGGTATCCGTTTCGTAACCTTTTCGAGACCTTGCGATGCAACGCCGTTCCATCCGGTTCGGGGCGCAGGTCACCGCCTAATCGAAGTGTTGCTTCGAATCGGGGACCCACTTCATGTTCCGGGGTGAATCCGCGTGTGCGCCATGCGCGCCGCGGTAGGGCAGTCTTCCTGGCCCGAACCCGTCAGCTAACCCGGTCGGCGGTCTGAGGAAGAAACGGAGATACCTGGGCTGTGGCCAAACACCGGTTGAAGAAGCAGAGCGCGCTGGGCA
>CAYVJJ010000222.1:0-4763 GCA_964451655.1 uncultured Mycobacteriaceae bacterium
TCACGCTGACCATCCGTCTGATGGCCAACATGCTGTCCGGCCACATCCTGCTCGTCCTGTTCTTCGGTGCGACGCAGTTCTTCTTCTTCGGCGAGGCCGCGGGCTGGATGCGGCCCTTCGGCGCCGCGTCGCTGCTGGTGGGCTTCGCGTTCACCGGGTTCGAGCTGCTGGTGATCGCCCTGCAGGCGTACATTTTCGTCCTGCTCACCGCGGTCTACATCGACCTGGCGCTGCATGCGCAGGAGCATTGACGGGCGCACCTGACCGACCGGACCGACCGACCACCGACCGACTCGGCGACCACATCCCGGCGTCGAGCCACACGAAAAAGGAATGGATTGACAATGAGCGTTGCGCAGCAGGCTGTCGAGTTCCTCGCGGCTGAAGAAACGACCTTCAAGGGCCTCGGCGCAGTCGGCTACGGCCTGGCGGCCATCGGCCCCGGTGTCGGCATCGGCATCGTCGTCGGCAAGGCGATCGAGGGCATGGCCCGGCAGCCGGAGATGTCCGGCCAGATCCGCACCACGATGTTCCTCGGCATCGCGTTCACCGAGGCCCTCGCGCTCATCGGTATCGTCACCGGCTTCATCTTCTAAATCATGCTGAGCACACATCTGGCCGTACTTGCGGCCGAGGAATCGGATCACAATCCGATCGTCCCGACGTCGTATGACATCGTCTGGTCGATCGTGGTGCTCATCATCATCGGCTTCTTCTTCTGGAAGTTCGCCCTGCCGGCCTACCGCCGGGTGATGGACGAGCGCTCCGAGAAGATCGAAGGCGGCATCGCGCGCGCGGAGGAGGCGCAGGCCAAGGCCCAGGAGGCGTTGGAGAAGTACAACGCCCAGCTCGCGGATGCACGGCAGGAGGCCGCACGCATCCGCGAGGACGCGAAGGACCAGGGCAAGCAGATCCTCGCGGAGATGAAGTCCAAGGCGCAGGAGGAGAGCGACCGTATCGTGGCGGCCGGCAGCAGCCAGCTCGCGGCGCAGCGGCAGCAGATCGTCGCGGAACTGCGCGGCGACCTCGGGCGGACCGCAGTCGACCTGTCCGAGAAGATCATCGGTGAGTCGCTGTCCGACGATGTGAAGCGGGCGGGCACCATCGACCGCTTCCTGAGCGAGCTGGACTCCGTCGATGCGGGGTCCGCGGACAAGGTGGGCCGGTGACGGAGATGAACGCGGCAAGCCGTGAGGCCCTCCAGGCCGCACGGACGACGCTGCAGGCCGAGCTCGCCTCGACCACCGACGGTTCGGGCGCGGCGCAGATCGGCTCGGACCTGTTCGTCGTGGTCGACGTCCTCGGGGCCGAGCGGAGCCTGCGCGGGCTGCTGTCGGATCCCTCCGCCGAGCCGGCGGAACGCGAACGCCTGGCGGACACGGTCTTCAGCGGCCGTATCGGCGAGGGGGCGTCCACGGTGCTGCGCACGGCGGTCCGTCAGCAGTGGTCGTCGGCCCGCGACCTGGTCGACTCGGTGGAGCGGCTCGGCCGTGAGGCCCTCCTCGTATCCGCGGATCAGCAGGGCAGGTTGGCCACCGTCGAGGACGAATTGTTCCGGCTCGGCCGCATCGTGGCCGGCAACCCGGACCTCGAGATCGCGCTGACCGACCGGACCGCGCAGGCGGACAGCAAGCGCGGGCTGATCTCGCGCCTGCTCTACGGCAAGGTGTCGTCGGTCACCGAGTCGCTGGCGTCGCAGGCGGTCGGCCGGCTGCGCGGATCGCCGGCGGCGGAGTTCGACACCCTGTCGAACATGGCGGCAGAGCGCCGTGACCAGACCGTCGCGCACGTGCGGAGCGCCGCGGCGATGACGGAGCTGCAGCAGCAGCGGCTGGCAGACTCACTGTCACGGCTGTACGACCGGCGGATCACGGTGCATGTCGAGGTGGACCCGACGTTGATGTCGGGCGTGGTCGTCCGTGTCGGCGACGAGGTCATCGACGGCAGCGGTGCGGGCAGGCTCGCCGCCGTCCGCAAGTCCATCGGCTGAGCGCGGTGGCAGGCCCCGGCGGGTCGCACGAGCATCGGCACAGTGAAAACCCACAATCGATATCCGAGAGCAGGAAGAACATGGCGGAGCTGACGATCTCCTCCGACGAGATCCGTAGCGCGATCGAGAATTACACCGCGAGCTACTCCCCGGAGGCCTCCCGTGAGGAGGTCGGCGTTGTCACCGACACCAGCGACGGCATTGCGCACATCAGCGGCCTGCCGTCGGTGATGTCGAACGAGCTGCTGGAGTTCCCCGGCGGCGTCAAGGGTGTGGCCCTGAACCTGGATGCGCGCGAAGTCGGCGCCGTCATCCTGGGCGAGTTCGAGGGCATCGCCGAGGGCCAGGAGGTGCGCCGGACCGGCGAGGTCCTGTCCGTGCCGGTGGGCGACGGATACCTGGGCCGCGTGGTGGACCCGCTCGGCGCACCCATCGACGGCCTCGGGGAGATCTCCACCGAGAGCGAGCGTGCTCTGGAACTGCAGGCCGCATCCGTGCTGGAGCGTCAGCCGGTCGAGGAGCCGATGCAGACCGGCATCACCGCGATCGACGCGATGACCGCGATCGGCCGCGGCCAGCGTCAGCTGGTGATCGGCGACCGCAAGACCGGCAAGACGGCGCTGTGCATCGACGCCATCCTGAACCAGAAGGCGAACTGGGATTCGGGCGACCCGAACAAGCAGGTGCGGTGCATCTACGTGGCGATCGGGCAGAAGGGCTCGACCGTGGCCGGCGTGAAGTCGGCGCTCGAGGAGCACGGTGCGATGGAGTACACCACCATCGTGGCCGCCCCGGCCTCGGATTCGGCGGGCTTCAAGTGGTTGGCGCCCTACACCGGTTCCGCGATCGGCCAGCACTGGATGTACCAGGGCAAGCACGTTCTCGTCGTGTTCGACGACCTGACCAAGCAGGCTGAGGCCTACCGCGCCATCTCGCTGCTGCTGCGCCGTCCGCCGGGCCGTGAGGCCTACCCCGGCGACGTGTTCTACCTGCACTCGCGTCTCCTGGAGCGTTGCGCGAAGCTCTCCGACGACCTGGGCGGCGGCTCGATGACCGGACTGCCGATCATCGAGACCAAGGCCGGCGATGTTTCCGCGTACATCCCGACGAACGTCATTTCGATCACGGACGGTCAGGTCTTCCTGGACTCCGACCTGTTCAACCGCGGCGTCCGTCCGGCGATCGACGTCGGCATCTCGGTGTCCCGCGTCGGCGGCGCCGCGCAGACGAAGGGCATGAAGAAGGTGTCCGGCACCCTGCGTCTGGACCTGGCGCAGTACCGGGAACTGGAGGCGTTCTCGGCGTTCGCGTCGGACCTGGACGCCGCGTCGAAGGCGCAGCTCGATCGCGGTTCGCGTCTGGTGGAGCTGCTCAAGCAGGACCAGTACAGCCCGGTGCCCGTCGAAGACCAGATGGTCAGCATCTACCTGGCGGGCAAGGGCCACATGGACTCGGTGCCGGTGGACGATGTGCGGCGGTTCGTGAACGAGCTGGTGGACGACCTGCACCGCAACGCACGCTCGGTGTTCGAGACCATCGAGGGCGGCAAGGTCCTCACCGACGACGCCGCGGAGGAACTCGTCGCGGCCACGGAGAAGTTCAAGCAGGGCTTCATCGCGTCGGACGGCAGCCGCGTGGTCAACGAGGCGGAGGCGGAGCCGCTGGCCGCGGAGGACGTGGACCAGGAGACGGTGACCGTCAACCGCAAGACGGTCACCCGGTGAGTGCGGTGATCTGTGCAGCTACGAGCAGCGAGGGGAGGATGACGGTCTGATGGCAACTCTTCGAGAGCTGCGCTCGCGGATCAAGTCGGTCAACGCGACCAAGAAGATCACCAAGGCGCAGGAGATGATCGCCACCTCGCGGATCACCAAGGCTCAGGCCCGGGTCGCGGCCTCCAAGCCGTACTCGACGGAGATCACGAAGGTGCTCAGCCGGCTCGCCAGCGCGTCGTCGGCGCTGGACCATCCGCTCCTGACCGAGCGGGACAGCCCCAAGCGCGCCGCGATCCTGGTGGTCACGAGTGACAGCGGCCAGTGCGGCGGCTACAACTCGAACGTGATCAAGGAGGCCGAAGAGCTCTCGCAGCTGCTCCGCAGCGAGGGCAAGGACGTGGCGCTCTACGTCATGGGCAACAAGGGCATCGGGTACTACACCTTCCGCGAGCGTCCGCTCGCGGGTGCGTGGTCCGGCTTCTCCCAGCAGCCCAAGTACGCGGACACCGCCGCGGCGGGACGGCACCTGGTGGAGTTGTTCATGGCCGGATCCGGTCAGCAGGTGGAGGCCGCGAACGGCGACGGGACCATCGAAGGCGTCGACGAGCTGCACATCGTCTACACCCAGTTCGTGTCGATGCTGACGCAGACGCCGCAGGTGCGCCGTGTGGCCCCGCTGGAGGTCGAGATCCGCGAGGAGGTGGTGGAGCTCGGCGATGACATGCTCAGCGACAAGCCCGCCCCCACCGGTGACGGGGACCCGACCGCCGATTACGACTTCGAGCCGGAAGCCGACACGCTGTTGGCGGCGCTCCTGCCGAAGTACGTCAACACGCGCATCTTCGCCGCACTCCTCGACGCCGCGGCGTCGGAATCGGCGGCACGCCGCACTGCGATGAAGGCGGCGACGGACAACGCAAACGATCTGGTCAACGTCCTCTCGCGGGAGGCCAACCAGGCGCGACAGGCCCAGATCACCCAGGAAATCAGCGAGATCGTCGGTGGCGCCAACGCGCTGGCCGCGAGCGCAGGAAGTGATTAACGAATGACCGCAGCAA
>CAYVJJ010000223.1:0-2890 GCA_964451655.1 uncultured Mycobacteriaceae bacterium
ATCTCCCGCACCTGCGTGCTGGTGACGACGGCGCCCGTGCGCCCACCGTGGCCCGATGCCGACAGGATCGCGGCATACAGCGGCCGTTCGGACAGCGGCGCGCCCACCGCCTCGGCGCGCAGGTGCGCCTTGAGCAGATCGGCCAGTTCGGTGCGGGTGGCCGGCGTGTCGGGCGTGGCGTCGGCACCGGGCCCCCCGTCGGGCTCGATGGCCTCGTGGCGGGAACGGATGTCGGATTCGCGCAGGCCGCGCTCGAGCGCCGCGACGGCATCGATGGGCAGCTCCCGGCCACGTTCCCCCGCATACACCGCCAGCGTCACCGCGACGCCGTCGGCGCGCAGCATCGCCTGATCCACTCGGGACCGGTTCACCGTGATCGTGACCGAGTCCGCCGTCGCCAGGTCCACCACGCGCGTCGTGCCCGAGCGCGAGGTGAGCACCGTCCCGTCTATCGACTGGTTGCGCCGCATCCCCGCCACCGCGATGACCGCCAGCGGCACGGCGATCAGCAGCGCCACGATCACACCCGCCCACCAGGCCGCGATGAGCCCGAAGAACAGCCCCAGGATCACCCCGAGGCCGACGGCGATCCACAGCAGCTTCTGCAGCTTCGGCCGCACCTCCTCGGGGGCGACCAGGTTCACGTTCACACCGCTTTCACCCAAGGCGTCCGCGCACCTCCTCGACGACCGCGTCCAACTGCACGGGTGTCTGTTCGCCTGTGTTCAGGTCCTTGACGCCGACGGTCCGCTGCTCCAGGTCCCGCTCGCCGAGCACCAGGGCCAGGCGGGCGCCCGACTTGTCGGCCGCCTTCATCGCGCCTTTGAGCCCCCGCCCCCCGTACGCCATGTCCACGCGCACGCCCGCGCCGCGCAGGGTGTGGGTCAGCACCATCATCTCGCGGGTGGCGTCCTCGCCGAGCGGCACCGCGTACACGTCGCAGCGTGCCTGCGCGCCGGCGGGCACGATGCCCTCGGCTTCGAGGGCGAGCATGGTGCGGTCGACGCCGATGCCGAATCCGATGCCGGAGAGCTCCTGCCCGCCCAGCTGCGCCATGAGGCCGTCGTAGCGCCCGCCGCCGCCGATGCCGGACTGGGCGCCGAGGCCGTCGTGCACGAACTCGAAGGTGGTCTTGGTGTAGTAGTCGAGGCCGCGCACCATCCGCGGGTTGAGGGTGCAGGGCACGCCCATCGCCTCGAGATACCCGAGCACCCGGTCGAAGTGCGCCGTGCAACCGTCGCAGAGGTGATCGCGCATCAGCGGGGCGTCGGCCGTCATCGCACGGACGTCCGGCCGCTTGTCGTCGAGCACGCGTAGCGGGTTGATCTCCGCGCGCCGGCGGGTCTCCTCGTCCAGCGGAAGCGCGAACAGGAACTCCTGCAGCGCCTCCCGGTACCGGGGGCGGCACTGCGCGTCGCCGAGCGAGGTGAGCTCCAGGCGGAACCCGGTCAGCCCCAGCGCGCGGAAACCGGCGTCCGCCACCGCGATCACCTCCGCGTCCAGGGCCGGGTCGTCGACGCCGATCGCCTCGACGCCCACCTGCTGCAGCTGCCGGTAGCGGCCGGCCTGCGGGCGCTCGTAGCGGAAGAACGGGCCGGCGTAGCTGAGTTTGACCGGGAGCGCACCCCGGTCGAGCCCGTGCTCGATGACGGCGCGCATCACCCCGGCGGTGCCCTCGGGGCGCAGGGTCACCGAGCGGTCGCCGCGGTCGTCGAAGGTGTACATCTCCTTGGACACCACATCGGTGGATTCACCGACGCCGCGGGCGAACAGGGCGGTGTCCTCGAAGATCGGCAGCTCGATATGCCCGAAACCGGCCCGCCGGGCCGCACCGGTGAGCGCGTCGCGCACCGCGGTGAACGCCGCCGAGTGGGGCGGGTAGTAGTCGGGGATGCCCTTGGGGGCGCGGAAGATGCTGCTCGAGCTCACGGTGGCGGACGGCCTTTCCTGGGTGACGGTGCCGAAGGGGGTGCGGGGCGCGGCGAGGCCGCGGCGGTGCCGGTCAGCCGGCGCCGTGGCCCGCGAGGAACGGGTTGGTGGCGCGCTCGCGCCCGATGCTGGACTGCCCGCCGTGGCCGGGGAGCACCACGGTCCGGTCGTCGAGCGGCAGCAGGCGCGCGGCGATCGAGTCCAGCAGCTGCTGATGATCGCCGCCCGGCAGGTCGCTGCGTCCGATGGACCCGGCGAACAGGGTATCGCCGGTCAGCGCGACCGGCACGGGTCCGTCACCGGTCTGCGCGGTCATGCGGAACACCACCGAGCCCTGGGTGTGGCCGGGCGTGTGCTCGACGTCGAACGCGATGCCCGCCAGGTCCAGATGGTCACCCTGGGCGAGCCCGACCACCTCGGCGGGCTCGCGGAATTCCGCGTCGCCGATGATCTGCGCCATGCCCGGGCCGAGGCCGCGGCCAGGGTCGGAGAGCATGTAGCGGTCCTCGGGGTGGATGTAGGCGGGCACGGAGAACTCCTCGCACACCGGCGCCACCGACCAGGTGTGGTCGAGGTGGCCGTGGGTGAGCAGCACCGCGGCAGGGGTCAGCCCGTGCTGTCCCAGCACCTCCCGCAGCGGCTCGACCGCGTCCTGACCGGGGTCGACGACGACGCACTCGCCGCCCTCGGCCGGCGCCACGAGGTAGCAGTTGGTCTGGAACATGCCGGCGGCGAACCCGGTGATGAGCACGGCGCACTCCTATCGCTGCTGGTCGACTGGCCGCCGGGCGCGTGACCGCCCGACGTTGCCTCGGCGCTCCAGCCTATGCTGCACGACGGGACTCTTCGACGCCGGTCCGCCCGCGTGTGCCGGTCACCACCGCGGCACGCAGCCTGGTCGCCGGGTCCCGGACAGGCCACGACGGGAGGAGCCGCAGTGCGCACCACGCCGTCCCGCACC
>CAYVJJ010000223.1:2990-4739 GCA_964451655.1 uncultured Mycobacteriaceae bacterium
TGGCCGACGCCGGTCGCCGCGGCGCCGCCGGCGGGCTCGCCCCGCGGCCGCGATCGCCGCCGCCGTGACGGCCGCGCTTCCGCTCGCCGCCTGCTCCGGCGGCGCCGCACCGCCCCCCGATCCGGCCGGCGTCACGTGCTCCTATCCGGACTCCGGCTCCCCGGCCCGCCCGGTCGACCGCCCGGACAGCCTGAACGTCCCCGTCCACGGGACGGTCCCCGCGACGCTGCGCACGTCGGACGGGCCGATCACGATCACCCTCGACCGCGCCCAGGCCCCGTGTGCGGTGCACAGCCTCGTCTCCCTGGCCCGCCAGCAGTACTACGTGCACACCCCCTGCCACCGGCTGACCACCGACCCCGCCCGGGTGTTCCTCCTGCAATGCGGCGACCCGACGGGCACCGGCGCCGGGGGCCCCGGCTACGCGGTGCAGGACGAACCGCCCACCGGGCTGGCCCCGGCGCCCGGCACCCCGGGCGAGGTGCTCTACCCGCGCGGCACGGTGGCGCTGTCCAACCACGGGGTTCCCGATTCGGGCGGCAGCCAGTTCTTCCTCGTCTACCGGGACAGCCCGCTGCCTCCGGACTATTCGGTGCTCGGGCGCGTGGAGCCGGAGTCGCTGCCGGTGCTCGACGCCATCGCCGCCCGCGGCACCGACAGCGCCTCCTCCCCCGGCGACGGGCACCCCGTCGCCCCCGTGACCCTGCGCGCCGTCGTCGTGGCGCCGGAATGACGGTGGCGCCGGAATGACGCGGGCCGCCGCGCCGCCCGCGCACGCCCCTCAGGCGGCCGACGTCACCCGGTAGACGTCGTAGACGCCCTCGACGTTGCGGACCACCGACAGCACGTGCCCCAGGTGTTTCGGGTCGCCCATCTCGAAGGTGAACTTGCTGATCGCCACCCGGTCGCCCGAGGTGGTCACCGAGGCGGACAGGATGTTGACCTTCTCATCCGCCAGCACCTTGGTGACGTCGGAGAGCAGCCGGTGCCTGTCGAGCGCCTCGATCTGGATGGCCACCAGGAACACCGACGACGAGGTCGGAGACCAGGACACCTCCAGGATCCGGTCCGACTGCTCTCGCAGCGAGCCGGCGTTGGTGCAGTCCACGCGGTGCACGCTCACCCCGCCGCCGCGGGTGACGAAACCCATGATCTCGTCGCCGGGCACCGGGGTGCAGCACTTGGCGAGCTTGGTCATCACGCCCTCCATGCCGGTGACCAGCACGCCGGTGTCGCTGCTGGCCGGCTTGTGGGCGGGCAGCGTCGACGGGGTGGCGCGTTCGGCCAGCTCCTCCTCGACGTCGCCGATGCCGCCGAAGTGGGCGATCAGGCGGCCCACCACATGCTGCGCGGTCACCTGGTGCTCTCCGACGGCGGTGTAGAGGGCCGTGAGGTCCTGGTAGCGCAGCTCCTTGGCCACCGCCGCCATCGAGTCCGCGTTCATGATCCGCTGCAGCGGCAGCCCCTCGCGGCGCACCGCCTTGCTGATGGCCTCCTTGCCGGCCTCCAGGGACTCCTCGCGGCGTTCCTTGGCGAACCACTGGCGGATCTTGGCCTTGGCACGCGGGGAGACGACGAACTTCTGCCAGTCCCGGCTGGGGCCGGCGTTGGGGGCCTTGGAGGTGAACACCTCGACCACCTCGCCGTTCTCCAGTTCGCGCTCGAGGGCCACCAGGCGGCCGTTGACACGCGCACCGATGCACTTGTGCCCCACCTCGGTGTGCACGGCGTAGGCGAAGTCGACGGGCG
>CAYVJJ010000224.1:0-4730 GCA_964451655.1 uncultured Mycobacteriaceae bacterium
GCCTGGTGCAGCCCGCGTGGGAGCAGGCCGCGGTGCTGGCGCGGCTGCTCACCGGTGACGACGCCCGCTACACGGGGAGCGCGCGGATGACGCGGCTCAAGGCCCACGGCGTCGACCTGGTCGCGATGGGCCGGGTCGGCGTGGACCCGCACGACGAGCGGCACGAGGTGCTCACGCTCGCCGACCCCTCGCGCGGCCGGTACGCCAAGGCCGTGCTGCGCGGCGGCAGGCTCATCGGGGCCGTCGCGCTGGGCAACCCCGGCGTCGCCGGCACGTTCGCGCAGTTCTTCGACTCGCGCGCCCCCGTCCCCAGCGACCGCATGGCCCTGCTCGTGGGCCGTACGGCTGTCGCCGACGCCGCACCCGCGAACGGCTCCGACGTGGTGTGCCGGTGCAACACGGTGACCGTCGACCGTCTCGAGGAGGCGTGGAATGCGGGTGCCCGCACCGTCGACGACCTGGCCCGCGACACCCGCGCAGGGACCGGATGCGGCGGGTGCCGCGGTGATCTCGCGGCACTGTGCGCCCGATGGAGCGGCGCTGCAGGCGCTGACGTGGAGGGCGGTACGCCCATGGAGAAAGGAGATGCGGCATGAACGGCGGCAACCTGGTGGTGATCGGGCACGGCATGGTGGCGCACCGGCTGGTGCAGACGCTGCGCACCCGCGATACCGACGGCGCTTGGAGGGTGACGGTGCTCGCCGAGGAGCCGCGCGCCGCCTACGACCGGGTCGGACTGTCGTCGTACGTCGGCGGCTGGGATCCCGACGCACTGGCGCTCGACGGCAACGACTACGCGGGCGACCCGCTCGTGGAGCTGCGCGTGGGCGACCCGTGCACCGCCATCGACCCGTCCGCCCGCACCGTGCAGACCGCGTCCGGGGCCGGGTTCGACTACGACGCCGCCGTGTTCGCCACCGGCTCCCGCGCCTTCCGTCCGCCGGTGCCCGGCGGCGATCTGCCCGGCTGCTTCGTCTACCGCACCATCGACGATCTCGACGCGATCCGTGCCGCCGCGCGCGGCCGTGAGGGCGCGGTCGGCGTGGTCATCGGCGGCGGGCTGCTCGGACTCGAAGCCGCCGACGCGCTGCGGGGTCTCGGGCTCGTTCCGCACATCGTCGAGCGCAACGACCGACTGCTCTCGGCGCAGGTCGATGCCGGCGGCGGCGCGCTGCTCGGCCGTCTGGTGCACGAGCTGGGGCTCCACGGGCACACCGGCGTGGGCACCGACGGGATCTCCCGTGCCGACGCGGGCCTGGCCGTCTCGCTGTCCGACGGGACCGTGCTCGACGCGGCACTGGTGGTGTTCGCCACCGGAATCCGCCCGCGTGACGAGCTGGCCCGCGATGCCGGAATAGAACTGGGCCCGCGCGGCGGCATCGCCACCGACAGCGCGCTGCGCACAAGCGCCCCCGACGTGTATGCCGTCGGCGAGTGCGCGGCCGTGGAGGGCGTCTGCTACGGGTTGGTCGCCCCCGGTTACTCCACCGCCGAGGTCGTGGCCGACCGACTCCTCGGCGGCCGGGCCCTCTTCCCCGGGGCGGACACCTCGACCAAACTCAAGCTCCTCGGGGTCGACGTGGCGAGTTTCGGAGACGCCCACGCGTCCGCCGACGGCGCACTCGAAGTGGTGCTCTCCGACGCCGCCAAGCGCACCTATGCCAAACTCGTGGTCTCCGACGACGCGGGCACCCTGCTCGGCGGGGTCCTCGTGGGCGACACCACGCAATACACCATGCTGCGGTCACTCGTGGGCATGCCTCTGCCCGATGATGCCGCCGCGCTCATCGCGCCCACCGGCACCACCGTCGGCGCCGGTTCACTGCCCGACGACGCTGAGATCTGCTCGTGCAACGCGGTGACCAAGGGCAGGATCCTCGAGGCCATCGGCGGAGGCGCGTGCGATCCGGCTGCCGTGACCGCGTGCACCGGAGCCGGATCCACCTGCGGGGGGTGTCTTCCCGCGGTCAAACAACTGCTGGCGTCCTCCGGGGTGGAAATGTCGAAGGCCGTGTGCGAGCACTTCGACCAGTCGCGCGCCGAGTTGTTCGAGATCGTCCGGGCCACCCGCACGCGCACGTTCTCAGCGCTGATCGCGCAGTACGGGCGGGGCAGCGGATGCGAAATCTGCAAACCGGTGGTCGCGTCGATCCTCGCGTCGACCTCGTCGGACCACATCCTCGACGCCGAACAGGCGGCACTGCAGGACACCAATGACCATTTCCTGGCGAACCTCCAGAAGAACGGGACGTACTCGGTGGTCCCGCGCATGCCCGGCGGCGAGTGCACACCCGAACAACTGATCGTCATCGGCGAGGTGGCGCAGGATTTCGGCCTGTACACCAAGGTGACCGGTGGGCAACGCATCGACCTGTTCGGGGCGCGGGTGGAGCAGCTTCCACAGATCTGGCGCCGGCTGGTCGATGCCGGCATGGAGTCCGGCCACGCCTACGGCAAGTCGCTGCGCACCGCAAAGAGCTGCGTGGGTTCGTCCTGGTGCCGATACGGCGTGCAGGACTCGATGTCGATGGCCGTGCGCCTGGAGCTCCGTTACCGGGGTCTGCGCTCGCCGCACAAGCTCAAGCTGGGGGTATCCGGATGCGCCCGCGAGTGCGCCGAGGCGCGTTCGAAGGACGTGGGGGTGATCGCCGCCGAGGGAGGATGGAACCTGTACGTCGGAGGCAACGGGGGGCAGACGCCGTCGCATGCACAGCAGCTGGCGGCCGGTCTCGACGACGAGACCCTGGTGCGCTGGATCGACCGTTTCCTGATGTTCTACATCCGCACCGCCGACCGGCTGCAGCGCACCGCGCGGTGGCTCGAGGAGATCGACGGCGGTGTGGAGCATGTCCGGCAGGTGGTGTGCGAGGACTCGCTGGGCATCGGCGCTGAGATGGAGGAGGCGATGGCCGCCCACGTCGCCGGCTATCGCGACGAGTGGGCGGCCGTCCTCGAGGATCCGGAGACGCTGGAGCGGTTCGTTTCGTTCGTCAACGCGCCGGCGGAGCCGGATCCGACTGTCGCGTTCGACGATTCCGGTCCTCGCAAGGTGCCGGTCCTGATGGGCATGCCCGGTTTCCCCGCGCGGCAATCATGAGAGGTGTTGTGTCAGAGCGGGAATCCTTACCCTGCCCGAACGTCGTTGTAACAGGCACGAAACGGTGCGTCCCTAGCGTGGGAACCACGATGGATCGCGGGGCCGGAACGCCCCGACAGACGTAGGGAGATGACGATGACCTCCAAGTGCACAATGGATCCCGCGGTGCGCGACGATGGCGTCACGTACCCCGGTGGAGTACTGCTTGGCGATCGCGAACGGGGACCGGTGCACGGTCTGATCACGACCCCCGGGCCGGCCGACCGCGGTGCCGCGGACCGTGAAGACCGTTCCCCCGGTGGTCCGGCAGGAGAGGCGTCCATCGCCGCACCCGCCGGATCGACGATCCGCATGCCCCGCAGCACTGACGGGTGGACCTCCGCGTGTGCGCTTCACCGTCTGCTGCCCGGCCGGGGCGTGGCGGTGCTTCTGCGCGGCGGAGCGCAAGCGGCTCTGTTCCTCCTGGACGACGGCGCCCTGCATGCGGTAGGCAACGTGGACCCCGTGGGTCGGGCCGCCGTGATGTCGCGCGGAATCGTCGGCGACCACGCCGGCGAGCCGACCGTGGCCTCGCCACTGCTCAAAGAGGTGTACTCCCTGATCGACGGCCGTTGCCTGGACGATCCCGGGTTGCGTCTGCCCGTACACAAGGTCCGGACGGTGGGCGGGGTCGTGCAAGTGGGTCCGGCGGAGCCGGCTCGAGTCTGCACACCGGCGTCGTGAGCTCTCTCGGCGTCGTCCTCGCGGCGCACGGCACCCGTGACCGTCGCGGGATCGCCGTGTGGGAAGGGATCGCCGAGCAGGTCGCGGCCGTCGCGGGGGTGCCGGTGCGTCTGAGCTTCGCCGACGTCGCTGCTCCGACCGTGGTCGACGGCCTGCGCAACATGGATGTCGACGAGGCGGTGGTGATCCCCGCGTTCCTTGCTTCCGGGTACCACGTCGGCGTCGACCTGCCTTGCCAGATCGCCGCCGTCGACGCCGCGGCCGTCCCCCCGAGTCGATTGACCCCCGCACTCGGCCCCGATCGGGTGATCGCCGCGGTGCAGTCGACGAGGCTTCGTGAGGCCGGCTGGTCTCCGGGCGACGCTGTAGTGATGGCGGCCGTCGGGTCCTCCGATCCACACGCCGTCCGCGAGGTGCGCCGGGCGGCGCGGTTTCTGGCCGCCGAACTGCGCGCTCCGGTGCGCGTAGCCCTGTGCACGGACGGCCCGGATTCTGTCGCGATGGCGGTGAGGACGGCGCGGCTCCGCTCCGCGAGGCGCGTCGCTGTCTCCGCGTACGTGCTCGCGGACGGTTACTTCTGGTCACGTATCGCCGCATGCGGCGCCGATGTGATCGCGCGTCCGATCGGCCCCGACCCCGCGCTGGCACGATTGCTCGTCCGGCGGATCCGGGAGGTCATTCCGAAGACCTCAGGGCAGACCGTCAGGTATTGACGTTCCCGCTCCGCACACGGGCTCGTCCTCACCCGGCATCGTTTCACGTGGAACACGAGTGGTCCTAACGGAATCCACGCTCTACCGCGACCCCTGAATCCCAAAAGATGGGAATCACGAGCTCGATACTCGATCGGTTTTCCGTGTCCGCACACCGTTGGGTCACGTGTGCCCTTGTGGCTCTTCCACCTGGATAT
>CAYVJJ010000225.1:0-2625 GCA_964451655.1 uncultured Mycobacteriaceae bacterium
CGGCGGGTGCAGGAGATGCTCGAGGCGCTCTCGGACCTGCTCGACGCGCACAACCGCGGCGAGGACACCGACGAGCAGTTCGACCGGTTCATGGACGAGTACGGCGACTTCTTCCCCGAGCATCCCGAGAACGTCGACGAGCTCATCGACTCGCTCGCGGCCCGGGCGGCCGCCGCGCAGCGCCTGCGGAACTCGCTGACCGAGCAGCAGCGCGCAGAGCTGGACGCGCTCGCCCAGCAGGCGTTCGGCAGCCCCGGTATCGCCGCGCAGCTCGCCCGGCTCGACGCGCAGCTGCAGGCGGCCCGCCCCGGCGAGGACTGGGCCGGGGGCGAGGACTTCGACGGGGCGGAGGGCATGGGGCTGGGGGAGGGGACGTCCGCGCTGCAGGAGGTCGGCGACCTCGACGAGCTGTCCGAGGCGCTGTCGCAGCAGTACCCGGGCGCCACGATGGAGGACGTCGACCTGGACGAGCTCGCCCGGCTGCTGGGCGAGCAGGCGGCGATCGACGCGCGCACGCTCGCCGAGCTCGAGCGCGCGCTGCACGAGCAGGGGCTCGTCGACCGCGGGCCGGACGGGGACATGCGCCTGTCACCGGCGGCGATGCGCAAGCTCGGGCAGGCCGCGCTGCGGGATGTGGCGCGCAGCCTCTCGTCGCGCACCGGCGGCCGTGAGACCCGCCGCGCGGGTGCCGCGGGCGAACCCACCGGCGCGTCCCGCCCCTGGGAGTTCGGTGACACCGAGCCGTGGGACACCACCCGCACCGTGGTCAACGCCGTGCTGCGCACCGCGGCCACGGACGCCGGGCCGCCGGTGCGGCTGAGCGTCGACGACGTCGAGGTGGTCGAGACCGAGCAGCGCACCCGGGCCGCCGTGGCGCTGCTGGTGGACATCTCGTTCTCGATGGTGATGGACGGGCGCTGGGTGCCGATGAAGCGCACCGCGCTGGCGCTCGAACACCTGGTGCGCACCCGGTTCCGCGGCGACCACCTGCAGATCATCGCCTTCGGGCGGCACGCCCGGACCATGACCGTCTCGGAGCTGGCCGGGCTGGACGAGATCTTCGAACAGGGCACCAACCTGCACCACGGGCTGCTGCTGGCGGGCCGGCATGTGCGCCGGTACCCGGATGCGCAGCCGGTGGTGCTGGTGGTGACCGACGGCGAGCCCACCGCCCACCTGCAGCCGGGCGGTGACGCGTTCTTCGACTACCCGCCGCATCCGGTGACGCTGGCCCGCACCGTCGAGGAGCTCGACGCGCTCGGCCGCCTGGATGCGCAGGTGACGTTCTTCCGGCTGGGGGAGGACCCGGGCCTGGGGCGGTTCGTCGACCAGATGGCGCGGCGCGTGTCCGGGCGGGTGGTGGCCCCCGACGCCGACGGCCTCGGCGCCGCCGTGGTGGGCGACTACCTCAAGTCCCGGCGGCGGCGCTGAACGCGGTGCTCGCTCAGGCCCACTTGTTGGCGGTGACGGTGAAGCTGGGCAGGTCCTCGAGCTTGACCACGTACTCGTAGGTGCGCTCGTAGCCGGTGCGGGTGATGATCCAGCGGCCGTCCTCGCCCCGTGCGTATTCGTCCTCATACACTGCCGCACCGCGCATGACCACGTTCTCGGCGGGGATGAGCACAGTGTCGCTCAGGTGCCAGTACCCGTGCGCGGTGTCGCCGTCCACGGTGATCTCCGGGTGGCCGGCGAAGTGCTCGGTGAGGAACTCCTTGCGGCCCATGTGCTTGCGCATGAACGCCACCAGGTCGTCGCGGTTGTCGAAGGTGAACTTGCCGTACTTCGCGGTGATCGCGGGCGCGAGGGTGTCGGTGAACGGCTCCCAGTCCTTGCCGTCCAGGCAGCGCAGGTAGCGGTGCTTGAGCCGTTTGATCTGCTCGATGGCGACCAGTTCGGCCAGGGCGGGGTCGGTGGCGGTGCTCACGTGCTGGCTCCTGTGGGTGCTCGCGGGTAAGGGGTGCGCGCCTGCGGCAGCGCCGACCCGGCCCCGGCGGGCGGTGCGCGCGCCGGGGCGCGGGCGGCCGCAAACGCCGGGAACCGGGTGGGACGAACGCTACGTCCCACCCGGTTCCCGGGGAAGCGGGCTCCCGATCACCGGATGCGGGCGGTGGCGCCTCCGGTGCGGGGGCCGTCGCCGGCGCGGCGCCGGCGCGGCGGAGCCGTCAGTGCGTGGTGTACGGCAGCAGGGCCATCTCCCGCGCGTTCTTGACCGCCGTGGCCACCTGGCGCTGCTGCTGCGGGTTCAGGCCGGTGACGCGGCGCGACCGGATCTTGCCGCGGTCGGAGATGAAGGTGCGCAGCAGGTTGATGTCCTTGTAGTCGACCGTGGCGATGCCCGCGGCGGTCAGCGGGTTCTTCTTGGGCTTGCGCGGTGCATCGTTGCGGTTCTTGCGGGACGAGTTCCTCTTGCCAGCCATGTTCAGCGGCCTCCTAGCGGCGGTTCGATGTGCCACTGCGGGGCGTGTGGCACGGCGGTCTGGGTTGCTCTCGGCGGTGTGCTCCCTGCGGTGTCGCTATCGCCGGGAGCCGTGGTTATGGGGGTTGTGCTTGCCGGGCGTCTCGACCCGGGGGGAGGCCCGGCGGGCACACCCGTGACCAGATAAATCTACGCGAACGCCCTCGTCC
>CAYVJJ010000225.1:2725-4719 GCA_964451655.1 uncultured Mycobacteriaceae bacterium
CCGACCCACGGAGGACCAGTGCTCACCACGCTCGACCTCATCGGCACCGCGGCGTTCGCGGCGTCGGGGGCGTCGATCGGCGTCTACAAGCGCCTCGATCTGTTCGGGGTGTGCGTCGTCGGGGTGACCACGGGCATCGGCGGCGGGATCACGCGGGACGTGCTGCTGGGCGTGCACCCGCCGACGTCCCTGGACCGGTGGCCCAACTTCGTGGTGGCGCTGCTGTTCTCGCTGGCGGTGTTCCTGCTGCACCAGGTGATGGGCAGGGTGCAGACGGCGGTGCTGGGCCTCGACGCGCTGGGCATGGGCGTGTTCGCCACCACGGGCGCCGCGGTGGCGTTGCACCACGGCACTGCATGGTGGGCGGCGGTGCTCATCGGGGCGGTCACCGCGATCGGCGGCGGGGTGCTGCGCGACGTGCTCGTCAACGAGATGCCGCTGCTGCTGCACCGCGACCTCTACGCCACGCCGGCGCTGCTGGGGGCGCTGATCATGGTGGCGTGCGAATCGTTCGGCGTGCCGTATCCGTGGGGGCTGATCCTCGGCACCGTCACCGCCACCGTGCTGCGGCTGGTGTCGCTGGCCCGCGGCTGGAACCTGCCGGCGCCGCCGCAGTTCCGGCGTCTCGGCGCGGAGCGCGACGAGTGACCGTGCGCGCGGCGGCGGCCCCGGCGGGCCGCGACCCGGACGCGCTCCGGCGGCGGACCTCGTAGGCTCTCCGTGTGGCGGTGAACATTCTTGTGGTCGACGACGACCGCGCGGTGCGCGACTCGCTGCGCCGGTCGCTGACGTTCAACGGATACGCGGTGGAGACCGCGCACGACGGGCTCGACGCGCTCGAGAAGATCGACGCGGCCCGCCCGGACGCGGTGGTGCTCGACGTGATGATGCCGCGCGTGGACGGCCTGGAGGTGTGCCGGCGGTTGCGCAGCACCGGGGACGACCTGCCGGTGCTCATGCTCACGGCGCGGGATTCGGTCTCCGAGCGCGTGGCCGGGCTGGACGTGGGCGCCGACGATTACCTGCCCAAGCCGTTCGCGATGGAGGAGCTGCTGGCCCGGCTGCGCGCGCTGCTGCGGCGCGCGAGCGCGGAGGAGGCGGAGGCCGGCGAACCGGCCGAGGTGCTCGGGTTCGCGGACCTCACGCTGGACCAGGGCAGCCGCGAGGTCCGGCGCGGGGAGCGGCCGATCAGCCTGACGCGCACGGAGTTCGCGCTGCTGGAGATGCTGCTGGCCAACGCCAAGCGCGTGCTCACCCGCGGCCGGATCCTCGAGGAGGTGTGGGGGTACGACTTCCCCACCTCCGGCAACGCACTGGAGGTGTATATCGGCTATCTGCGCCGCAAGACCGAGGCCGGCGGCGAGCCGCGGCTGATCCACACCGTCCGCGGCGTCGGCTACGTGCTGCGGGACAGCCCGCCGTGACCGACCGCAGGCCGCACCCGCGCGCGTGGCTGAACCATCTGCGGCGGGTCTCGCTGCGCGGGCGCGTCACCGCACTGGCCACCACGGTGGCCGTGGTGCTGGTGGCGGTGATGGCCGTGTCGACGTATTTCGTCGTGCGCTCGGCGCTGTACACCTCGGTGGACAACCAGCTGCGCGCCCGGGCGGCGACGTTCGTCGACAGTTCCGCGCTGTCGCTGGACCCCAACTTCGTCACGACGCTGGCGCGGGCGTTCACCTCGGACATCAGTGTGGCGCTGCTGTATCCGGACGGCTCGGTGTACGCGCCCGGGCCGCAGATCCCCATCGGCGGCCCGGAGATCGCGGTGGCCTCCGGGCACGACCGCTCGTCGCTGCGCACGGCCGGCGGGCAGCGGATCCTGGCGGAGAGCTCCCGCTCCGGCGTGACCCTGGTGATCGCGCAGCGCCTGGCCCCCACCCAGCGGGTGCTCGACCGGCTCGCGCTGGTGCTCGGCATCATCGGCGGCATCGGCGTGGTGGTGGCGGCGGCCGCCGGAACCGCTGTCGGCAGGACCAGTCTGCGTCCGGTCA
>CAYVJJ010000226.1:0-1630 GCA_964451655.1 uncultured Mycobacteriaceae bacterium
CCGTCAGCGCACGCCGCGCGGGCGGAACTGCACGCTGATCCGGGGGCCGGTGACCCGGGCCGACTTCGGGATGCAGTGCTCCCACGTGCGCTGGCAGCTTCCGCCCATCACGATCAGGTCGCCGTGCGCCAGCGGGAACCGCAGCGACGCGGCGCCGATCGATCCGCGTCCGCCGCCGGCAGCGGGGGCGGTTTCCCCGCGCGCCGGGGCAGTGGTGTTGCGCCGCGGGCGCAGCATGAGCGTGCGCGTGGACCCGAGCGACAGGATGGCCACCATCGTGTCTTCCGTACGGCCGCGCCCGAGGTCGTCGCCGTGCCAGGCGACGCTGTCGGCGCCGTCGCGGTACCGGCACATGCCGACGGTCCGGAACGGTTCGCCCAGCTCGGCGCCGTACCGTGCCGTCAGCGCGGCGATGCCGTCGTCGATGAGCGGGTGGGGCAGAGGCTCGCCCTCCCCGTAGAAACGCACCAGCCGCGGCACGTCCACCACACGCTCGTACATAGTCCTGCGTTCGGCGCGCCAGTCGACGGATGCGGTGAGCTCCTCGAGCAGGCCGTCGGCGCCCCGCAGCCAATCGGGGTGCAGTTCCACCCAGGCGCCGCCGGGCAGGTGCCGGCGGGCCCCGACGTGTGCGGCCGGCGGGGGAGCGGTACCGGCGGCCCCCGCTGCGGGCGTGGCCGGGAGGGTCCGGAAACCGGCGCGGTCCACCGCGGCGCCGAACAGGGTGGGTTGGAAGGCCGCGGTCATGAATCGATCATACATTCTATTCGAACACGTGCGCTATGGCCGCGGCCGGCGCGTCGCCCGGGCCGGGGGTCCGTCAGAGCGGCCCGCCGAGCCCCGCATGCATCTCCCAGATGATGACCTCGGCGCCGTCTGCGCCTCCTCCGGGCAGGGTCAGCCGCTGCCCGCCGCCGCCGGTGACACGCACCGCGTCGCCCTCGGCCAGCACGCCCGCACCCTCCATCCCGGCGGTGCCCCGCGCGACGAAGACGTGCAGCAGCGGCGCATCCGGCAGTGTCACGGCCCCGCCGCCGGGATGCAGGCGCGCCACATGCATGGCGGCGTGCCGGTTGTGGATGCGGATCGCGGAGTGGTCACGGTAGGCGTCCATGCCGGAGGCCACGGTGACCAGGCCGCCGTGCAGCAGCTCGTCGTCGATCTCGAGCTGTTCGTATCCGGGGGTGAGGCCGGCCTCGTCGGGCAGCACCCACATCTGGATCAGCCGCACCGGCTCGTCGTGCTTCCGGGAGAAGGCGTCCGGCACGCCGTCGAGACGCCACGCGTCGTTCTTCTCCGAATGCAGGATCCCCTTGCCCGCGCTCATCCGCTGGGCCAGGCCCGGATAGATCACGCCGGAGTTGCCCATCGAATCCTGGTGCACCAGCGAGCCGCGCAGCACCCAGGAGACGATCTCCATGTCGCGGTGCGGGTGGGTGTCGAACCCCAGTCCGGGCGAGATGACGTCCTCGTTGTTGACCATCAGCACGCCGTGGTGCGTGTCGGAGGGGTCGTAGTGGTGCCCGAAGGAGAACGAGTGGCGCGAATCCAGCCATTCGATCCGCGTGGAGAACCGGTCGCCCGCGCGGCGCACGTCCAGGACAGGCCCGCGTGCGGGCGGTGACGTCGG
>CAYVJJ010000226.1:1730-4714 GCA_964451655.1 uncultured Mycobacteriaceae bacterium
TCCTCACGGCGACGACTTCCTCACGGCGCGGACGCCAGGCTGTATCCGGCATCGACTCTACGCAGAGCGGCGGGGCCCGTGCGCCTGCGGGACACGGCGCACTGCGGGCGGCACACTGATGCCATGTCGGAATCGGAGGCCATGCCGGGGCCGGACGCCGCGGCCGCACCGCCCGCAGCCGCGGAGGCGGGCGCCCCGCCCGAGCCCCGCGTCGGGGGGCTCGTGTGGGGGCCGCGCGGCGACGGCGACGCGCGGCCTGCCTCGAGCGCGGTGCGATCGGTGCGCGCCGCCGCCGAGGCGGCCGGGTCGGCGCCGGGGTCCGTGTTCTGGCTGGACGTGCTCTGGCCGGATGACGCGGCGCTGGAGGAGCTGGCCGACGCGTTCGACCTGGATCCCAACGCCATCGAGGACACGGTCGCCTATGGCGAGCGCCCGAAGGCCACGCGCCACCGCGGGCACCTGTTCATCACCGCGTATGCGACGACGATCGCCTCCGGGGCGGACACCGCACCGGACTCCGGGCCGGACGCCGGGGACGCCGTGGCCGGCGCGGGAACCGGCGGCCCGGCGGACACTGCGGAACGGCGGGAGTCCCGCCGCCGCTCCGCCGCGGCGCGCGCCGCCGCCGATCGCGCTTTCGCGAACTGGGCCGGCACCAGCCATGCCGGACCGCGGCGGCGGGCCCGGCGTCCCGCGGCCGTGCCGTCGCGTCTGCACGCGAGCCGCGTATCGGCCTTCGTGCTGCCGCAGGGGGTCATCACCGTGCGCCGCGACGACCGGTTCGACATCGGGGCGGTGATGACCCGCAAGGGCGGCGCCGACGCCGTCGCGGACGGTCCGTACGGGCTGCTGCATCTGATCCTGGACGCCGTGGTGGACGGGCACTTGGACACCGCCGAACAGCTCGACGACGCGCTGGAGGACATCGAGGACGGCCTGTTCGACGAGCGCGTCCACGACAGGCACGTGCAGCGCACCAACTACCGGCTGCGCAAGGAGCTCGTCCACTTCCGGCGCCTGGTGCTGCCCATGCGCGACGTGGTCACCATGGTCATCCGTCACCGCGGCGACCACGGCGGGGACGACTGGTCCGAGCGGCTGCGCAGCGACTACTCCGACCTGTTCGACCACGTCCTGCGCGTCGTCGAGTGGTCCGAGTCGCTGCGTGAGCTGGTGACGACGATTTTCGAGACCAACCTGTCGCTCCAGGACGCACGCCTGAACACGGTGATGAAGAAGCTCACCGGATGGGCGGCGATCATCGCCGTGCCGACGGCCGTGACCGGCTGGTTCGGCCAGAACGTGCCCTACCCGGGGTCCGACGCGGTCTCCGGCCTGATCGCCAGCACCGTGTCGATCGTCGTGCTGGCCGCCGTGCTGTTCGTCGTATTCCGGCGCAAGGACTGGATCTGATGCGGCGGCTGTTCACGGCCATCGTGCCGCCCGCCGCGGTGCGCGAGGCGATCGCCGGTGCACTGCCGGGGTCGACGGGGGTGCGCTGGGCGTCGGCGGACCGGCTGCACGTGACCCTGGCCTTCCACGGTGCGGTGCGCGATGCGGACGCCCTGGTCGAGCGCATCACGCAGGCGGGGCGGCGCCACCGGCCCGTGCGGCTGCGCATCGGCGGCGCGGGCAGCTTCGACCACCACGGCGGCAGCGTGGTCTGGCTCGCGGCCGACGGTGCGGACGCGGCGGACCGGGATGCGCTGCGGACGCTGGCCCGCGAATGCGGGGCCTCGCCCAAGTACACCCCGCACCTGACGTTGGCGCGCGTGCGCCGCAGCGCACTAGCCCCCGCGCTGGCCGCGGCCGCGGCGATCGCGCCCGTCGAGATCGTCCAGCGCGAGGTGAGTGTCGTGGAATCCGTCCTCGGCGCCGGGCCGGGCGGGCGTGCTCTGTACTCGGAGGTGGCGCGCGTGCCGCTGGGCGCCGCATCGGAACCCGGGACGGCGGATCGAGACCGCCCGCTTCGCGGATAACCGGTGTGGACTGCCATCCGGCACGCTAATCTCCCAGGTCACGGCGCCGCTTCCCCCAGTGCTGCGGGCCGCCGACGCCCCGGAGGTGCGCTTATGTCAGTCACGGGTGGCAAGTCACCGGACCGGAGGAGCCCGCGGCGCACGTCCCGCTCCCTCCGCAGGACGCCGTTGCGCATGGCGGCCGGCGCGGCGGTGGGGATCCTCGCCGGCGCCGGGGCCCTCGTCGCCGCAGGGCCCGCCGGCGCGGAGCCGACGACCACCTACTACCTCTCGCTGGGGGATTCGCTGTCGACCGGATACCAGCCCGACACCGGGCAGGACGAGGACATCGCCTACAGCGACCGGATCTACGCGGCGCTCCAGGCCGACGACCCGGGCCTGGAGTTCGTGCAGCTCGGCTGCGACGGCGAGACCACCGCCTCGATGATCGAGGGCGGGCATTGCGACCAGTACCAGGACGGATCGCAGCTGGACGCCGCGGTGGAGTTCCTCCGGACGCACCCGGGTCAGGTGGCCTACGTCACCAACGACATCGGCGCCAACGACGTGTTCCCCTGCGTATCCGGCGGCGGTGGGGGCGCGGGTTCGGTGAGCGGCTCGCTCGCGGGCTCGGCGGACTCCGGGTCCGCGGGATCGTCGATGCTGCCGATGGCGGGCTGCGTCGCCGACGCGTTCGCCACCATCCGCACCAACCTCGACGTCATCGACTCGCGCCTGCGCGAGGCGGGCGGGGACCGGCCGGTGTATGTGGGCATGACCTACTACAACCCGCTGCTCGCGCAGTGGCCGCAGGGCGGTACAGGTCGGGCGCTGGCGGCGGCCACCGTGCCCGCGAACAACGTGCTCTCCGCGATCATCACCTCGGTGAACGCGGCGCACGGCTGGAAGACCGCCGACGTGACCGCAGCCTTCGACACCAACGATTTCACCGGCGATGCGGAGGTGCCCGGAGCGGGGACGGTGCCGACCAACGTCGCCCGCATCTGCACCCTGACCTGGATGTGC
>CAYVJJ010000227.1:0-4698 GCA_964451655.1 uncultured Mycobacteriaceae bacterium
GCGGGAGTGGGCTCCTCGGAGCCGCCGCCCCGGCAGGACACGGCGATCACGATGATGAGGACGAGCAGCAGGACGAGGGCGGCGCCGACTGCGGCGACGCGCCGTCGTCGGTAGATCTCTTGAGGCAGTGGCCCCTGCGGTTCCCACACGATGTCAACGGTAGGCGAACAATGCCGTGCGGCACCGGATCAGCGTCGGCGTGTCGACCCGCGGCCGGTCATACGCGGCGATCCCGGTCAGGAGGTCTTCTCCCCCACATCACCGATGACGCCGCGCAGCTCCATGTGGCCGTCGGAGAGCGTGTAGGTGACGCCGACGATCGCGCACCGGCCGGCGGCGACCTTGTCCGCGATGAGGCTGGAGCGTTCCATGATGAGCTTCGCGGTCTCCATGACGTGCCGGCCCTCGAGCTCGTCGACCGTGCTCAGCCCCTCCTTGCGCCCCTGCAGCACCGAGGGGGCCATGCGCTCGACGATGGCGCGGATGAAGCCCTGCGGAATCGCTCCGTTGTCGATGGCGTCGATCGTGGCCGCCAGTCCGCCGCACGTGTCGTGGCCCAGGACGACCACCAGCGGCACGTTGAGCAGTTCGGTGGCGAACTCGATCGAGCCGAGCACCGAATCATCGAGCACGTGCCCCGCCGTGCGCACGACGAACATGTCGCCGAGCCCCTGGTCGAAGGTGATCTCTGCGGCCACCCGCGAATCGCCGCAGCCGAAGATGACCGCGGTGGGGTGCTGCGATCCGACGAGTTCGGTGCGCCGCGCCGCGTCCTGCGACGGATGGACGACCTTGCCCTCGACGAATCGGCGGTTACCTTCTTTCAGGGCGTTCCAGGCTGAGGCGGGGTTCGAGTTCGGCATGGGATCATTATGGACCGGCGCACATCTCAAGATTCGACGGACCCCCCAATAATCGATATCTCGATGGAATGGCGCCATAGGCTACTGACCAGTACGTTCGTACCCGGAAAGGAGGCGCCGTATGCCGGAGGGCCTCGTGGCGGAACGGCTCGCGCCCGAACTGCGCGCCTGGTATGCGACGCATCGGCGCGACCTGCCGTGGCGGCGCGCCGATGCGTCGGCCTGGCACATCCTCATCTCCGAGATCATGCTGCAGCAGACGCCCGTCGCCCGGGTCCTCCCCGTCTGGGAGCGCTGGGTCGCGCTCTGGCCGACGCCGTCCGCGATGGCCTCCGCAACACCCGGCGAGGTGCTGCGCGAGTGGGGACGCCTGGGTTACCCGCGGCGCGCCCTGCGCCTGCACGAGTGCGCCGGAATCCTCGCCCGTGAGCACGGGGACACGGTCCCTGAGGATGTGGAGACGCTGCTGACGCTGCCCGGGATCGGCGCTTACACCGCTCGCGCGGTCGCCTGCTTCGCCTACGGCCGGCGCGTGCCCGTGGTCGACATCAACGTGCGCCGCGTCGTCGCGCGTGCCGTTCACGGCCGCGGCGATCCGGGCCCGCCGTCCACCCGCCGCGACCTGGACGACGTGTCCGACCTGCTGCCCGCAGACGATCCCGCCGCGGCCGGGTTCTCCGCCGCGATCATGGAGTTCGGTGCACTGGTGTGCACTGCACGGACGCCGTCCTGCGGGGGGTGCCCGGTCACCGAGTGCCGGTGGCGCTCACTCGGTTTCCCTTCCTACGACGGCCCCCGGCGGGCCAGGCAGAAGTTCGAGGGGACCGACCGCCAGGTGCGGGGGCGGCTGATGGCGGTTCTGCGCGAGGCCGACGGGCCGGTGGACCGCTCGCGACTGGATCTCGCCTGGACCGCCGACACCGCGCAACGGGACCGTGCCCTGGGAACCCTGCTCGTCGACGGGCTCGTCGAGCAGACCGCCGACGGCCGCTTCGCCCTGCCCGGAGAGCACTGAGCCCCCGCTCACGACGGTTGCGCGCCCGCCCGGCCGTCGAGTTCAGCCAGGAAGGCCTCGACCGCGCCGCGGTATTCCCCGGGGGCATCGGCCTGCACCAGATGGCCCGCGCCCTCGACACGCACGTACCGCGCCACGGCCCCGGGCCCGCGGTCCTGTTCCGCCATCCTCCGCATCTGGCCGTCCGGGGTGATCGTGTGCTCCGCCTCGATGAGCAGCGCCGGGCACCGCACCCGCGACCACTCGTCCCAGTAGGTGCGTGTGCACCAGTGACGGGCGATCGCGCTCCACACCGGGATGCTCCCGTGCAGCCGCCAGCCGGTGTCGGTGCGGTCGAACGAGTCCAGGAAGTAGCCGCCCGCCACCTCGCCGAACATCCCGATCGCGCGCTCGCGGGTGAATTCCTCCGGCCAACTGGCGAACCATCCGTCCCACGGCCCGGTGGTCCAGCCGTAGAAATCGGGGGCCATGTCCTCGACGACGACCGCCTCGACCAGGTCCGGGCGGTCCGACGCGAGGCACCAGGCGTGCAAACCGCCCATCGAATGCCCGATCACCACCGCGGGCCCGCCGCCCGCCGCCTCCAGCACGGCCGCAGCGTCCGCCACGAACCGTTCCGTGCGCACAGCGTCATCGCCCTCGGCCGGCAGCCCCCCGCCGGGGACGGCGGGGTCCGCCCAGTCCCGGCCCCGGTGCCATGCGGCATCGAGGGTGAGGACGCGGCCGTAACGGCGCAGCCAGTCGATGTGCGGGCGCCAGGTGCGCCCGCGACCCATGAGCCCGTGCAACAGCAGGATCGTGCGCCGGCGCGGCCCGTCTGCCGCGTCGCAGACGACCCCGTCCGGGGCCGGCCCGCCGTGGTCGATCGCCCCGAGCCGCTCCAGCTCCCACGCAAGGTCCTCCACGGTTCCGCAGGCTACCGTCGCCCGACCCGCCCCGCCGCACCTCCCCGTCGCAGGCCCTCGACTTGCGCCACCCCGCGCGCACTCCGGCTCCCCGCACCCGCGACCGGTACGGTCGTGGCATGAGCGTCGTGAAGATCAATGCCATCGAAATCCCCGAGGGTGCGGGCCCTGAGCTGGAGAAGCGCTTCGCCGACCGCGCCGGCGCCGTCGAGGACTCCCCCGGCTTCATCAGCTTCCAGCTGCTCCGCCCCGCCAAGGGCGAGCAGCGCTACTTCGTGGTCACAGAGTGGGAATCCGAGGAGGCGTTCCGCGCCTGGGCCGACAACCGCGGCAAGGCCGCACACGAAGGCGACAGGAAGCCCGTGGCCACGGGCGCGTCCCTGCTGGAGTTCGAGGTGGTGCAGAACGTCCGCAAGTGACGGGGCCTCATAGCGCGCCCGGCGGCGCCGCCGCAGCAGGCGTCCCCTCCCCGGACTCCCCCGAACGACGGAACGGCCGCGGCCGGAGCATGCCGCTCCGGCCGCGGCCGTCGTCTTCTCCGCCTCAGACCATGTGCGCGTCCAGCGTGATCTCCACGCCCGCAAGCGCCTTGCTCACCGGGCACATCTCCTTGGCCGTCTGCGCCGCCTTCGCGAAGCCGTCGGCGTCGAGCCCCTCGACCTCGCCGCGCAGCGTCAGGGCGATCCCGGTCAGCTTGAACCCGGGGTCGTCCGGGCCCAGACCCACCTCGGCGGTGACATCGAGCTTGTTCACCGTGCCCCCGGCCTCACCGATGACCGCCGAGAGCTGCATCGCGTAGCACGACGAGTGCGCGGCGGCGATCATCTCCTCCGGACTGGTGGTGCCGTTGGCGGAGTCGGCCGACCGGGTGGGGAACGAGGTCGTGAAGGTGCCGAGCCCGGAACTGGTCAACTCGACCTTGCCGGAACCCTCCTGGAACGAGCCGGTCCACTCGGTGCGTGCGCTGCGCTTGGGCATCTGACGTCCTCTCACTGGTCGTTGCTCTGGCTTGGCGTGACGTGCCACCCCCATCATCGTCGCCCGCGCGAATAAAGTCACTCCCTATCGTCGAAATTGCCGGGGCCCGACGGAACGTCGGTGGCCGGCACCGCACGGACGGCCGCTGCGCCGACGCCTCGGGCGGCCTCCCCTCCAGGGAAGCCGCCCGAGTTCCGATGCGTGCGCCGGCTCAGTCGCCGGAGGCCCCGTCGCCACCACCGGTGGACGACGAGTCCTCGCTGCTGCCGGCCCCGGCGAGCGCCTCCTCCGGGGTGTCCGGGAGCGCGTCCGGCCGCTGCTGCCCGGTGAAGGTGAACCTGGCCTTGTCGGCCGAGCCTTCGCCGTCCCAGCCCTCGACATCGACCAGCACGATCTCGCCGGCCCCGATCTCGCCGAAGAGGATCTTCTCGGAGAGCTGGTCCTCGATCTCGCGCTGGATGGTCCGCCGCAGCGGCCGCGCGCCGAGCACCGGGTCGAAGCCGCGCTTGGCCAGCAGGGACTTCGCCTTCTCCGTGAGCTCGATGGCCATGTCCTTGGCCGCCAGCTGGGTCTCCAGCCGGGTGATCATCAGGTCCACCATCTCGATGATCTGGTCGCGGGTGAGCTGGTGGAACACGATGATGTCATCGATGCGGTTGAGGAACTCGGGGCGGAAGTGCTTCTTGAGCTCGTCGTTCACCTTGAGCTTCATCCGCTCGTAGTTGTCCTGCTCCGCGTCGTTGGACGTGAAGCCCAGGCCCACCGCCTTCGAGATGTCGGCGGTGCCCAGGTTGGAGGTGAAGATCAGCACCGTGTTCTTGAAGTCCACGAGCCGTCCCTGCCCGTCGGTGAGTCGGCCGTCCTCCAGGACCTGCAGCAGCGTGTTGTAGATCTCCTGGTGCGCCTTCTCGATCTCGTCGAACAGCACCACCGAGAA
>CAYVJJ010000228.1:0-4680 GCA_964451655.1 uncultured Mycobacteriaceae bacterium
GCCGATCCGCGAGCCGTTTGTGCATCCGAGTGCGCCCTGCACCGGTGTGTCGCGGGAAACGGCTCTCGGATCGCGTTGTGACATCGATCGAGCCGAGCTCGCCCCGTTCACACCCGGCCCAGGACCGCGAGCGGTGGCGGGGCGAGACCGACCGGGGCGATCGCCAGATGCCCGGTGGTGGCCTCGACGCCGATCTCGAAGATCTCCTTGCCGTCCAGGTGCCGGCGGACGAATCCACCCAGCTCGGCGTTCTCCTGTGCCCAGGGATCCGCCTCCCGCACGTCCAGCGCTCCCTCGAGGATGCGTGGGGTCGCGTCCAGGCCGTCGCCGCGCGGCAGCAGGCGCAGCGCATCGGTGGTGTACATGTTGATGGGGTACTCGCGACCGCTCGGCGAGGTCAGCGTCACCGGATGGATCGTCTGCGCCCAGGCGAAATCGTCCACCCGCATGCTCCACGCGTCCGGGAGCGTCCCCTCGTAGTCCATCCCGGTCGGGGGTGCGAGAGTCAGCGAGGATTGGTCGGCTGACGGGTCCGCATCCTCCAGGACCGGCGCGGCCAACGGCGCGCCGGTGGCGGTGAAGGACCAGGTGCCTCCGGACAGGCCCTTCCACCAGTAACCGGTCTGTCCGCCGCGCATGCCCTCCACGCGCAGCTCGCGGTCCTCCGCCCTCGGGCCGGTCTGGCTGATGGACAGCCGCGAGGTGACGGTGCCGGGGACCTTCGGCTGGTGCTGCCACTCCTCCGCGGGCAGCGAGATGGCGGCGTACTGCGGATCGAAGCGTTCGGCCAGCTGATTCGGCGCCGGCGGCAGCGGGCCCTGTTCCTGCCAGGTGTAGCGGCCCGGGATGTGGTTGGCGCCCGCCATGTCCAGGTCGTACTTGCGGGTGTACATGTCGCCGTACTCGTTCATGACCACCGTGACCGAGCCGGACCCGGAGATCGACGCGGCCTGGAACCGGCCGCCCAGCGGCGCGCCGATCTCGTAGCTGTGGTCCGCCGGCAGCCACGGGTCCTGGAAGACGATCCGCGATCCGTCGCCGGTGAGGGCCACGATCTGCACCAGTCCCGCCGTTGTGGGGTGGACGTGCCCGTCGGCGTCGGTGAAGCTGTCCGAGATCCGGTGGCTCAGAGCCCATTTGCCCGGCGCCATGGAGTCCTCGGGCACGGTCGCCCCCGGCCACAGCCAGATCGGCGCGCCGTAGGAGCGGGTCCAGTTCCACAGCATCGGACCGGAGAGCAGATTGTCCAGCGAGTAGATCCACCCTTCGTCGTCCAGCGCCACCAGCATGTTGCTGTCGACAGACACCGCGGTGATCGCCCCGTCAAGGCACCCCGGGGTGGGTACCGCGCGCCACTGCGCACCCGAGCTTCGGGGGCACGTGTAGAGGGAGCCGTCGCGCAGCGCGAACTCCGCGTAGCCGTTGAACCCCTGGCTGTTGTCGCGCAGGTCCACCGACTCCGGAAGGCGTGCTCCGGGCGGCGCCGGCGGCAGGTTCGCGAACTCGGAGACCCCCTGGATGCTCGGGAGCGGCAGGAAGACGCCGGGCAGCGGGAGCACGATCTGGTTGGTGCCGATCGGCGGCACGCACTCCTTCGGTTGCGGCATCTCCACGCTCGAGGCCGCCGGCGCCGCGCCGGCTCCGCCCGCACCTGCGCAAATCAGGGCCGCCGTCGCCACTGCCGCGGCCGCCGCCCCGCACCGTCGCCTCGTGTTCCCCTGCACCGCCCCGTTCCACATGGAGCAGATCATGCCCGATGACGGCGACATCCGGGCCCGGTGCGCCCGAGGCCGTGGGACCGCCCACCGACCCGAGAGCCGTGTGCACATCTGAGAGCCCGTTGCGCATCCGAGTGCCCGCTGCACCGGAGTGTCGCGGGAAACGGCTCTCGGATCGCACGCGGATCCTGACCGGCGGCCTGCGTCACTGCCGCGGCCGTGGGCGGTAGGTGTCGCGCGGGTCGGGCGGGTCGATGCGCGGCGCGGGGAGCGCTTCGGCGAGCTCGCGGGCTTCGGAGAACATCAGGCGTAGCCGGCCGGGGATCCGCAGGTCGGCCCAGCCCCACCGGAGCACGACGAGGCCGCGATGCCGGAGCGCGTCCTCGCGCCTCTTCTCCCTGTAGAGAACGCCGTCCGCACCGACTGCCGCCGACGGGTCGCCGCCGGCGTACTTGATGCGCCCGTCGAACTCGCCCACGATCCCGAGGCGCCGGAAGTGGAAATCGCTGCGCGCGAGAAACCTCCCCTCGCAACGGATCACCGATTGCAGTTCGGGCCGTGGGAGGCCTCCACGGTCCATCTGCACTCTGCTCCAGGATTCGCCGGGGCTCTCGCTGCGGGCGTCCATGAACCGGACGGCTGCCGCTGCACGACGCGCGCCGTTGCGCCCGCGGACCCGATCGACCGCGTCGTGCAGGGCATCAGGTGTCGTCAGCGCCGAGTTGAGGGCACTGTCTCCGACCGCCACCGCCCGGGTGAAGTCCGCGGTCCGGGCGACGTCCACCACCGTCCGCGCCACCGTGGTGACCGCCACGCCGTCCACCGTGGTGATGTCCTCAGGCGTGAGCGGGCCTACGTGCAGCCGCCGGATCCCGCTGGTGGTGCCGCCTTCGCGCCCGGGGCGGGTCATGTGCACCTTGGTAAGCGCGACATCCCACAGCTGCAACCCGTGCAGTACCGCCGCGGAGGCATGGCTGACGACTGCCGGCGCCGCGAGCGCCTGCACCGCGGCGTGCACCGCGGCAGCATGGTGCTCGACACGATTCCGCCCCTGGTTCCACGGCATGTACACACCCGGTCGTAGACGAATCAATTCCCCTTCAGCGCAATGCTTCTGCAGTGCCCTGTCGGTGATCCCCATGCGGTGCGCGGTCGCCCTGTCGATGATCTCCGTCCTCCCCATACGCCCATCCTGCGCAGAGCGCCCGACGGGGAAACGCGCTCGGCGGCTTTCGGCGACCGATCTGTGGATTGCCGCCGCGCCTGTGGATAACCGGGCCGGGCAGCCCGGGACAGGCCCCGAGCGCCGATCCGAGTGCCGCTTGCCGATCCGAGAGCCCGTTGCGCATCCGAGTGCCCCCTGCACCGGAGTGTCGCGGGAAGCGGCTCTCGGATTGAGCGTGAGCTCCGGCCCGGCCCTACCGGAAGTCCCGCGAGCGCGCCGCGATCCGCAGGTCCAGCGGTTCGAGCCGGTCCGCCACCACCGTCACGGCCCCCGAGGCGTTCTGGACCGTGCCCCGCACCACGAGTGCCGTCGCGGTGACGGCGAGCTTCCGATGCCGCGCCCACAGCCCCTGCGAGCACACCACATTGACCATGCCCGTCTCGTCCTCGAGGTTGAGGAACGTGACCCCGCGGGCGGTGGCCGGGCGCTGACGGTGGGTGACCGCCCCGCCCACCAGCACCCTGTCGCCGTCGGGCACGGACACGAGGCCCGCTGCCGGCACCACGCCGCGCGCATCCAGCCACGCGCGCATGAACTCCGTCGGATAGCTGTCGGGCGAGATCCCGGTGGCCCACACGTCGGAGGCGGCGAGCTCGAGCCTGCTCATACCCGGCAGCGACGGGGGCGCCGCCACCGTGCCGAGTCCGGGGAGCCGGCCCGGACGCTCCGCCGCGGCTGCGCCCGCCGACCACAGCGCGTCGCGCCGTCCCAGCCCCAGCCCGCCGAACGCGCCCGCCGTGGCCAGCGCCTCCACCTGGCCCGTGGACAGCTCCACCCGCCGGGTGAGGTCGGTCATCGAGGTGTACGCCCCTGCAGACCGTCCGTCCACTATCCGCTCGGCGGTCTCCTTGCCCAGGCCCCGCACACCGCCCAGCCCCAGCCGCACCTGGCGCCCGGAATCCTCGAGCCCGGCCTCCACCCCGGAGGCGTTGATGTCCACCCCGTGCACCGTGACCCCGTGCCGGCGTGCATCCGCGACGAGCGACTGCGGCGAGTAGAACCCCATCGGCTGGGCCCGCAGCAGGGCCGCGCAGAACGCCGCCGGATGGTGCAGCTTGAACCAGGCGGAATAGAAGACGATGGAGGCGAAGGACTGAGAATGGCTCTCCGGGAAGCCGAAATCCGCGAAGGCGCAGACCTTCTCGTAGATACGGTCGGCCTTGTCCCCGGTGATCCCGTGCAGGCGCTGCATGCCCTCGTAGAACCGTCCGCGCAGCCGCTCCATCTTCTCCGGGGAGCGTTTGGATCCCATGGCACGGCGCAGCCGGTCGGCCTCGGCGGCGCTGAACCCGGCGACGTCCACGGCCAGCTGCATGAGCTGCTCCTGGAACAGCGGGATGCCGAGGGTCTTGCGCAGCGCGCCGGCCATGGCGGGGTGTTCGAAGGTCACCGGCTCGTCGCCGTCGCGCCGGCGGATGTAGGGGTGCACCGAGCCGCCCTGGATGGGGCCGGGCCGGATCAGCGCCACCTCCACCACCAGGTCGTAGAAGGTACGGGGCTTGAGCCGGGGCAGCGTGGCCATCTGGGCCCGTGACTCCACCTGGAACACCCCCACCGAATCGGCGCGCTGCAGCATCGCGTAGACGGCCGGCTCCTCCAGGTCCAGCTGCGCCAGGTCGACGCGCACACCCTTGTGCTCGGCCACCAAGTCCATCGCGTAGTGGAGGGCGGAGAGCATGCCCAGCCCCAGCATGTCGAACTTGACCAGCCCCACCGCGGCGCAGTCGTCCTTGTCCC
>CAYVJJ010000229.1:0-4673 GCA_964451655.1 uncultured Mycobacteriaceae bacterium
GCCACCGGCTGCTGCTGCCGCTGTCGGTGCTGGCGGGCGCGGCGTTCCTGGTGCTGGCGGACGTGGTGGCCCGCACGGTGTTCTCGCCGGCGGAACTGCCCATCGGCGTGGTCACCGCCGCCATCGGCGCGCCGTTTTTCCTGGTGGTCCTGCGGCGGGGACGGGGGATGTCATGAGCGTTGCGGGGCCGGACGCGGTCGCCTGCCGCGGGCTGACGGTGGTGCGCGGGGGCGCGACGGTGGTGGCCGACGTGACGCTGCGGATCGGGCGGGGCGAGTGGGTGTCGGTCGTGGGGCCCAACGGCGCGGGCAAGACGACCCTGCTGCACGCGCTGGCCGGGCTGCTGGCGCCGGGGCGCGCGTCGTCGGGCGGTTCGACGGTGACAGGCGACGTGACGGTGGCGGGCATCGATCCGCGACGGGCGCGGAGGCGTGAGATGGCGCGCCGTGTGGCGCTGATGCCGCAGCGGCCGGTGGTGCCGGAGGGCATCACCGTCGCCGAGCTGGTGTCCCTCGGGCGCACCCCGCACGTGCCGCGGTTCGGGGTCGAGTCCGCGGCCGACAAGCGGGTGGTGGACGGCGTGCTGCGACGGCTCGACCTGGAGGCGCTCGCCGCGCGCCAGGCCGCGCACCTGTCCGGCGGTGAACTGCAGCGGGTGGTGCTGGGCCGGGCGCTGGCGCAGCAGCCGGAGGTGCTGCTGCTCGACGAGCCCACCAGCGCCCTCGACATCGGACACCAGCAGCAGGTGCTGGACCTGGTCGAGTCGCTGCGCGCCGACGGGGACATCACGGTGGTGGCGGCGATGCACGATCTGACGCTGGCCGCGCACTACGGTCGTCGCATGGTGATGATGGCCGATGCGCGGCCGGTGGCCGACGGCCCGCCCGGTGAGGTGCTGCAGCCCGCCCGGATCGCCCAGGTCTACGGGGCCCGCGTCGAGGTGCTGCACCGCCACGGGACCGTCGTGGTGCTGCCGGCGGGGACGGAGGTGCCGGCGCGGTGAGCGGCGAACACGTGGAACCGCCGGGCAGGGCCGGCGTCGGGGCGTGCGAGGCGGTGCTGCTGGGAAGCGGTGCCGCCGACGGCTGGCCCAACCCGTTCTGCCGGTGCGCCTCCTGCCGAGCGGCGGAGCGGGCCGGCGCGGTGCGCGGGCAGACGTCGGCGCTGATCGACGGGCGTCTGCTCCTCGACTGCGGGCCCGAGGCCCCCCGGGCCGCGGTCCGCGCCGGACGCACCCTGGCGCACGTGCGGCACGTCCTCCTCACACACGCGCACCCGGATCACGTGGCGCCCGCGGCGCTGTTGTACCGGCAGTGGGCGGATGCCCACGGGGCGCTCGACGTGGTGGGGCCGCCCGGCGCGATCGAGCAGTGCCGGCCATGGGCGGACCCGGACGGTCCGGTGCGGTTCACCGCGGTGACGGCCGGTGATCGGATCGAGCTGGGCGGCGGTGCAGTCCCTGCGGCAGAGGTCGCCGGCGGCCGGGGCGCGGACGGCCCGTCGTACCGGGTGCGGGTGCTGGCCGCCGCACACACGGTGTGGGGCGGCGGCGACGCGGTGCTCTACGACCTCGCCCGCACAGACGGCTCCGCCCGCATCCTGTGGGGGACCGATACCGGCCCGCTGCCGGAGTCCACGCTGCGCGCCGTGGCCGGGGCCCGCTTCGACCTGGTGTTCCTGGAGGAGACCTTCGGGGCGCGCACCGACCTGGGCGACGGGCACCTGAACCTCACCACGTTCCCCCGGCAGCTGGCCGCGCTGCGCGAGTGCGGGGCCGTGGTCGACGCGACGCGGGTGGTGGCCGTGCACCTGAGCCATCACAACCCGCCGCCGGACGAGTTGGCGCGGCGGCTGCGGCAATGGGGTGCGCGGGCCGGGGAGGACGGGATGGCGATGCACGTGCGGGACGGCGGTGCAGGTGGCGCCGCGGACGGCGGGACCGCTCCGACGGGCCGCACCCTGATCCTGGGGGGCGCACGCTCCGGCAAGTCCGCCGCGGCCGAGGACATGCTGGCCGCGACCGCGGGCGTCACCTACCTGGCCACCGGCGGCCACGGGCGCGACGACGCCGAATGGGCCGCGCGCGTGGCCGCCCACCGCGAACGACGGCCCGCCTCGTGGCGCACCGTGGAGACCGTGGACGTCGCCCCGCACCTGCACGGCGCCCGCGCGCCGGTGCTGCTCGACTGCCTGGGCACCTGGCTCACGGCCCGGATCGATCTGCACCGCGCGTGGGAGGGCGAGCGGCTCGACCGGGTGCGGGAGGACATGGACGCGCTGGTGGCGGCGTGGCGCGCCTGCCCGGTGCCCGCGGTGGCCGTGAGCAACGAGGTGGGCAGCGGCGTCGTGCCGGCCACCGCGTCGGGGCGGCTGTTCCGCGACCTGCTCGGGCGCCTGAACTCGCGGATCGCCGCGGAATCCGAGTCGGTGGTGCTCACGGTCGCGGGCCTGCCCGTGCGCCTGCGCGGGTGACACCCCGCCCCGCCCCGCCGTGGCCGTGCCCGCCCCGCAGTGACGAGTTGGCGGTTCTTCGGTGATTCCGCGCCGGATTCCACCGAAAAACCGCCAACTCGGTGAGGGCTGCCAACAATGCGGGGGCTGCGAGAGCCGGGCGCCCTAGAACGTCACCCCGAACTGGCGGTTGAGCACACGCTCGGTCACGGAGTCGGGCAGCAGCCGCTGCATCGCGAACGCCGCCCGGGACCCGCCGCCCACCGCGTACATCGGCCGCGGCCGGCGGGCGCGGATCGCATCCATGATCTGCCCGGCGACCTCCTCGGCGGAGATGCCGGCCGCCTCGCGCGCGTCGAGCCGGCCGATCACCCGCCGGTACTGCTCTTCGAACACCGACCCGGGCTGCACGAGGTGGGTGCGGCGTTCGCTGATGCCGGTGTTGATGGAGCTCGGCTCGACGGTGGTCAGCCACACCCCGTAGGGCGCGAACTCGGGGCGGGCGGCCGAGGCGAACGTGCGCAGCGCCGCCTTGGAAGCGCAGTACGAGGACCGGTACGCCAGCGGCAGGCTCCCGAGCATCGAACCCACCATCACGACGCGCCCGTACCGTCGCTCGCGCATGCCCGGAAGCACCTGCTGGCTGAGCTGCACCGCGCCGAGGACGTTCAGCTGGAACAGGCGGGCCAGGTCCTCCGGGGGCAGTTCCTCGAAGGGGCCGGACTGGCTTTCGCCCGCGTTGTTGACCAGCACGTCGACGTCTCCGGCGGCCGCGGCGCACTGCCGGATGGACGCGGGGTCGGTCAGGTCCAGCGGCAGGTACTCCACCCCGTCCACGCGGGCGTCGTCGGCGATCGACCCGGGCCGGCGGCTGGTGCCGTGGACGCGGTAGCCGCTCGCGACGAGGGCGCGCGCCGTGGCCAGGCCGATGCCGGATGAGGCTCCGGTGACCAGTGCCGTGCGGGGGCTCGGTGAGGACATGGTTCCGCCTTCCTGTCTCGGGTCCGCGTCCGGGCGCGGGTGCCCCGATGATTCTGGCAGGACGGGCGCTCCCGTGGGGCCGCCGTGCGCTCCCCGGCGTTCCGCTGAGCAATCGGCCGGGTGTCCCCGATCGGCGTCGATGGTTGAATCGGATGTGACCGTCGTCGGCGAGGAGGATCAGCACATGGCGAAGCGCCCGCTCAAGCTCGGTTTCAAGGCGTCTGCGGAGCAGTTCGGCCCCCGGGAGCTCGTGGAGATCGCGGTCGCGGCCGAGCGGCACGGGATGGACTCGGCCACGGTCTCCGATCACTTCCAGCCGTGGCGGCACGAGGGCGGCCACGCTCCGTTCTCGCTGGCGTGGATGGCCGCGGTGGGCGAGCGGACCGAGCGCATCCAGCTGGGCACCTCGGTGATGACGCCGACCTTCCGCTACAACCCGGCGGTGGTGGCCCAGGCGTTCGCGACCATGGGCTGCCTGTTCCCCGGCCGGGTGTTCCTGGGCGTGGGCACCGGCGAGGCGCTCAACGAGATCGCCACCGGCTATCGGGGCGAGTGGCCCGAGTTCAAGGAGCGCTTCGCCCGATTGCGGGAGTCGGTGCGGCTGATGCGCGCGCTGTGGACGGGTGACCGCGTCGATTTCGAAGGCGAGTACTACAACACCGTCGGCGCTTCCATCTACGACGTGCCCGAGGGCGGGATCCCCGTCTACATCGCGGCCGGCGGCCCCGTCGTCGCGCGCTATGCGGGCCGGGCGGGGGACGGCTTCATCTGCACCTCAGGCAAGGGCATGGAGCTGTACACGGACAAGCTCATGCCGGCCGTGGCGGAGGGCGCCGCCAAGAAGGAGCGCGACGCCGACGGGATCGACAAGATGATCGAGATCAAGATCTCCTACGACACCGACCGCGACACGGCGCTGGAGAACACGCGGTTCTGGGCCCCGCTGTCGCTGACCGCCGAGCAGAAGCACTCCATCGACGACCCGATCGAGATGGAGAAGGCGGCCGACGCGCTGCCGATCGAGCAGATCGCCAAGCGCTGGATCGTCGCCTCCGACCCGGACGACGCCGTCGAGCAGGTGCGGCAGTACGTCGACGCCGGGCTGAACCATCTGGTGTTCCACGCGCCCGGGCACGACCAGCGCCGGTTCCTGGAACTGTTCGAGCGGGACCTGGCCCCGCGCCTGCGCGCCCTCGTCTGATACCGCGCCCCGCGCCCTCAGCCGATACGGCGCCCCGCGT
>CAYVJJ010000230.1:0-2643 GCA_964451655.1 uncultured Mycobacteriaceae bacterium
TGGTGCTCGACACCGGGGCGTCGTCGGGGCGCATCGGCCCGGGCGAATCCGCCACCGTCGACGCCGGCGTGGTCGGACGCACCGTCGACGGATGGTGCTCGATCGTCGGCCACAAGCAACAGGGCATGGTCCTGACCGTCGTGCCCACCGGACGCGACGGTGCCGCCTCAGCGGATGACGGCTCAGCGGATGGCGGCTCGGCGGATGGCGGCTCCGGAACCGCGGCGGGAGACCGCCACACGGCTCCGGGCGACGCCGCGCTGACGGGTGCGGACGCCGCGGCAGCGCTGCACCGTCCGCCGCCCGGGGACTTCCGCGCCGCCGACCCCGCGCTGGCGCCCGCCCCGGACGGCACGGTGCACCGCTACACCTTCGACATCACCGAGCAGTCCGGCGAGGTGGCCCCCGGCATCCGGCAGACCCTGTGGACCTACAACGGCACCGTCGGCGGCCCCACCCTGCGGGGGCGCCTGGGCGACACCTTCGAGATCACGCTGGTCAACCACGGCACCATGGGGCACTCGGTGGACTTCCACGCGGGCATGGTCTCCCCCGACGCCGTCATGCGGACCATCAACCCGGGTGAGCGGCTGGTGTACCGGTTCACGGCGGAGCACACGGGCATCTGGCTCTACCACTGCGCCACGGCCCCGATGGCCGACCACATCGCCGCCGGGATGTTCGGTGCGGTCATCATCGATCCCCCGGACCTGGCGCCGGTCGATGCCGAGTACCTGCTGCAGCAGTCGGATGTGTACCTGGGCCCCGCCGGCGGCGAGGTCGACCACGACAAGGTCGCGGCCGAGGACCCGGACCTGGTGGTGTTCAACGGCTACGCGAACCAGTACGCCGCCCGGCCCCTCGAGGCGCGGGTGGGCGACCGGATCCGCATCTGGGTACTCGACGCCGGCCCCAACATGCCCGGCGCGTTCCACGTGGTGGGAACCCAGTTCGACACCGTCTACAAGGAGGGCGCCTACCTGCTCCGGCCCGGCAATGCCCTCCACGGCGGGGCCCAGGTGCTGGACCTGGCGCCGGCGCAGGGCGGCTTCGTGGAGATGACTTTCACCGAGCCCGGCACGTACACGTTCCTCGACCACGTGATGAGCGACGGCGAGCGCGGGGCGATGGGGCGCATCCGGGTCACGGAGTAATCGGCAGCGTTCCGTCGTGACCGATTCGTGATCCCGGTCACGGCGAGTCTCCGCCCCGCGGCCGGACCGGCGGCGGCATTATCAGGACATGCGCCCGGTTTTGCTTCGCACGCAGGCCCGCGTCGCGCGCCCCGCCGCCGCGGTCACTGCTGTGCTCGCCACCGCCCTCCTCACCGCCGCCCTCCTGGCCGTCCCCGCCCCGGCGGCCGCGGCCGCGCCCTCCGGCAGTTCGGCGGGGCCGCCCGGCGGTTCCGTGGAGGCGGGCTTCGGCTCCACCGGCGCGGACCCCGGCGATGCGCCCCCGCCGTGGGCGCAGGCCGTCATGCCCGCACCGGCCGACGACCCCTTCTTCGCGGCGCCCTCCCCCGGCCGGGTCGACGGGCTGGACCCGGGCGGGCTGATCCGGCATCGCGGTGCGTCCACGATCCAGATCGGTCTGCCCCGCAACGACCTGCACCAGTTCATGTTCCGGTCCACCGACTCGCACGGGAACCCGATCGCGGCCACCGCCAGCCTGCTGGTGCCGGACGTCCCCGCCCCGGGCCCGGGCCCGCGCCCCGTGGTGATCAACGCCGCCGCCATCGACAGCCTCGGCGCCGAATGCACCCCGGGGTACGCCATGGTGCACAAGCCGCTCGAGTTCGAGATCCCGCCGTTCACGCCGATGATGCTCAACCGCGGGTACGCCGTTCTGGTGCCCGACCACGAGGGTCCGCACATGGCGTATGCGGCGGGGATCCTCGCCGGGCACATCGTGCTCGATTCCGTCCGGGCGATGCGCGCGCTGCCCGGCCTCCCCTCGACCGGGGTCGATGCGGATTCACGCATGGTCCTCACCGGGTACAGCGGGGGCGCCATCGCGGCCGGGTGGGCTGCGCAGCTGCAACCCGGCTACGCGCCGGACGTGGAACTCGCCGGCGTCGCCGCGGGCGGCGTGCCGGCCGATTTCGCGCTGCTGCCGGACACCATGAACGGCACCCTCGGCAGCGGCCTGTTCCTCGCGGCGTCCTTCGGGCTGGCCCGTGAGTACCCGCGCCTGCTCACCCACCTCAACGACTTCGGGCAGACCATGGCGCGCTCCCCCGCCAAGGACCTGTGCGCCAAGGTGCTCATGGGGGCCGGTGCGGGGATGCAGCGCATCGAGAAGTTCACCCATCCGGGTGTCCTGGACTCCCCCGCCGCGCGCGAGGTGATGGCGGAGAACCGGCTCGGGGGGATGCGGCCGGACGCGCCTGTGATGCTGTTCCAGGCGTCCAGCGACGTGTTCCTGGGCGACGAATGGATCCCGCAGGACGGGGTGGAGACCCTGTATCACGAATGGTGCGCGCAGGGCGCGGACGTCGTCTACGCGCCGATCCCCGGCGAGCATCTCAGCGGCGGGTTCACCTCGTTCCCGATGGTGGTCCAGTACATCGACGACCGGCTCTCCGGCGTCCCCCAGGAACCCGGGTGCCGGGTGCGCGAGTGGACGGGCGCGTCGCTCGGGTCC
>CAYVJJ010000230.1:2743-4658 GCA_964451655.1 uncultured Mycobacteriaceae bacterium
CCGCCGAGCTCCTCGGCCGGCTCCGCCGAATCGTGAGACCCCTGGCGCCACGGCCCCGCCCGGCCGCCGGCAGCGCCGCGCGGACCCGCGGTCAGGCCACGAGGTGCCAGGCCAGCGCGGCGGCCAGTGCACCGGCGCCGTTGAGCGCCCAGTGCAGCGCGATGGGAGCCAGCAGGCTGCCGCTGCGCCGCCGCAGCCACGTGAACACGGCCCCGGCCAGCGCCGTGGCCGCCACCGCGCCCGCAATGCCGGCCGCCTGCCCCAGCACGCCGTCGCCGAACACCGCCGACAGCCCCGCGTTCCCCGCCGTCAGCCCCAGCGACGACGCCACGTGCCAGAGCCCGAACAGCAGGGAGCCCACGACGAACACACCGCGCACCCCGGAGGCACGGCTGAGAGTGCCCTGCAGCACTCCGCGGAAGGCCAGCTCCTCCGGGATGGCCGTCTGCAGCGGGATGACCACCATCGCCGCGACCAGCGCCCCGGAGACGGTGGCATAGCGGTCCACCATGAAGAACCCGCGCGTCCACGGCAGCAGCGCACCCGTGCCCACCACCGCGGCCACCGCGCCCACGCACGCCGACGCGTAGACGGTGCTGCGCTTCCAGTGCCGCGGCGACAGCCCCAGCTCCGACCAGGCCATCCCCCGCGCCCGCATCAGTCCCAGCAGCGCCACGGCCGCGGCCGGCACCGCCGCGATCGACGCCCACACCGTGGTGAAGTGCGCGACGAGGTTGGCGGCCACGAGCACCACGACGACGAGGGCGACGTCCGCCCACGCGCGGACGGCCTGCACACCGCCGACCACGGCCGCCGCCTCCGGCGCTGCCGCATACGCTCCGGTCTGAGCCTCCGTCACCTCCCCGACGATACCGGCGCCGCCGCCCCGCGACGGCCCCGCAGGCGTTGCCCGCCGCCGCCCGCAGGTTCCCCCGGCGCGGCCGCGGATCGGCGGTCGTTAACCTGGAAAGGATCCCGACACCTTCTTCGGACCTGGAGTGATGATGGCCGATTTCCTCTACGAGGACCTGCTGCCGACCGGTGAGGACCGCACCGAGTACCGGCTTCTCACCACGGAGGGGGTGTCGACCACCACCGGTCCCGACGGCCGCACGTTCCTCACCGTCAGCCCCGAGGCGCTGCGGTTGCTCACCGAGACGGCGCTGCACGACATCTCCCATTACCTGCGCGCCGACCACCTGGGACAGCTGGCGAAGATCCTCGAGGACCCCGAGGCATCGAACAACGACAAGTTCGTCGCGCTCGACCTGCTCAAGAACGCCAACATCGCCGCGGCCGGCGTGCTGCCGATGTGCCAGGACACCGGCACCGCCATCGTCATGGGCAAGCGCGGCCAGCACGTGCTCACCGAGGGCGACGACGAGCGGCACATCTCCCGGGGCGTGTTCGACGCCTACACCAGACTCAACCTGCGCTACTCGCAGAACGCCCCCCTGACCATGTGGGAGGAGAAGAACACCGGCTCGAACCTGCCCGCCCAGATCGAGCTGTACGCGGACACGGCCGTCGGGCACGAGGACGCCTACAAGTTCCTGTTCATGGCCAAGGGCGGCGGCAGCGCCAACAAGTCGTTCCTCTATCAGCAGACCAAGGCGATCCTCAACCCCGACAAGATGATGCGGTTCCTGGAGGAGAAGATCCGCTCGCTCGGCACCGCGGCCTGCCCGCCGTACCATCTGGCGATCGTGATCGGCGGCACGTCGGCCGAGTTCGCGCTCAAAACCGCCAAATACGCCTCCGCGCACTACCTGGACGAGATGCCCACCGAGGGCGCGCCCACCGGCCGCGGTTTCCGGGACAAGGACCTCGAGCAGAAGGTCTTCGAGCTGACGCAGAAGATCGGGATCGGCGCGCAGTTCGGCGGCAAGTACTTCTGCCACGACGTGCGCGTGGT
>CAYVJJ010000231.1:0-4640 GCA_964451655.1 uncultured Mycobacteriaceae bacterium
CGGTGGCGCAGAACGGACAGGCCATCCCGCAGCCGGCCTGGCTGGAGATGCACAGAGTCGCCCGGTCCGGGTACCGCATCAGCACGCTCTCGAGCAGGGTTCCGTCGCCGGCCCGCCACAGCGTCTTGCGTGTGGTCCCGTCGTCGCACGCGATGTGCCGGACCGATGTCAGCAGCGGCGGGAACAGCGACCCCGCCACCGCCTCCCGCGTCGCCGCAGGCAGGTCCGTCATCTCCGCAGGGTCTGCCACCAGCCGGCCGTAGTATTGGCGGGCGATCTGATCCGCGCGGAACCGCGGCAGCCCCAACGCGGTGACCGCCTCGGCGCGACCGACGGCGTCGAGGTCCGCGAGGTGCCGCGGCGGCATGCCGCGACGCGGGGCCTTGAACACCAGCGGCACCGGAACCGGGCCTTTCGCTCCGTCGCCGCCCTGCGCCGCGGGCGCCGGATCCCCGCCCGCCGAGGCCTGCTCGGATCGCGGGGCCGCGGGCGACGGGGCCTCCGGCACGGAGGTTTTCTGCGTGGAACGTGCCATGATGCCCGATTCTCCCAGACGGACGCGGCGTACGCCCTCCCGCGTGCGCGGTGTGTGACCCGCCCGGCACCGCGGGTTGCAGTGCGCAAGGCCGCCCCGTGAGGGATCATTTCACTATGAGTACCGACGACGACCACGGCACCGGCGCTTCGCGCGCGACGGACACCGGCTCCACCGCCCCGGGGGCGTCCGGCGGGGGCCCCTCGCACGGTGCGGAAACGCCGCCGGCTGCTCCCACCGCGGGGGCGGGCGCGGCGGCACGTCCCGCGGGTGCCACGTCGACCGGGTCGCCGCGGACCGCGGCCGGTGGACGCAAGAAGGTCGACCTGGCGAAGAATTCCCGTACGGCACGCGCGTGGACCGCATGGATCATCGGCGCGGTCATCCTGATCTTCCTTCTGGTTTTCATCATCCAGAACGCCGATTCGACCCCGGTGCAGTTCTTCGCGTGGGAGTTCTCGCTCCCGCTGGGAGTGACGATTCTGCTTGCCGCCATCGTCGGCGCCCTGATCACGGCGCTGATCGGCGGGGCGCGCATGCTCCAGATGCGTCGGGCGGCGCGCAAGGGGCGCTGAGCCGCGCCGGCCGGGTGTGCGGGCGCCGCGTCCCGGCGGCGTACGCCCCCACCACCTCAGAGCAGCAGGCCCAGTACCACCCAGGTCGCCACAGCGGACGGCAACGCCGAATCGAGCCGGTCCATGATCCCCCCGTGGCCGGGCAGCAGCGTGCCCATGTCCTTGATCCCGAGGTCACGCTTGACCTGCGACTCCACCAGGTCGCCCAACGTCGAGGTGAGCACGATGACCGCGCCGAGAATGACACCGATCCACCACGCCTCCCCCAGGATCAGGGTCACCGTCAGCGCACCGCCCACGATGCCGAACACCAGGGACCCGGCCAGCCCCTCCCACGACTTCTTGGGGCTGATCGCCGGCACCATGGGATGCCGTCCCGCCAGCACGCCGGCCGTGTAACCGCCGACGTCCGAGCACACGACGCCGATCATCAGGCAGAACACCTTGCCGGCGCCGTTGTCGCCGTCGAGCACCAGCAGCGCACCGATCGAGGCGAACAACGGGATCCAGGCGGCGACGAACACGCCCACGGCCATGTCGCGCGTGTAATTCCGCGGGGCGGAGTCGAGCCCCCCGCCCACCAATCGCCAGATCATCATCACGAGCACGGTCACCGCGAACGCGTCGAAGACGCCGTTGACGCCGTACGGCCAGCTCAGCCAGATCATCGCCTGACCACCGGCGAGCAGCGGCACCATCGGGACTTCGATACCGCCCTGGCGCAGTCGGGAGCCCACCTCCCAGGTGGCGATGGCCGCGGCGCCCGCCACCACCGCGACCCACACGGTCGGCGCGAACAGGAGCACGCAGATCACCAGCGCCCCCAGCGCCACCCCGACACCGATGGCCGCGGGCAGGTTCCGGCCCGCCTTCGACGGCGGCGTGCCCGGTTGCTGCTGCGTGGCGTCGCCGCCTGACGTCACGGGGCCTCCTGGCTGAGTGGAACGGTCATGCTTGTGGTCTGCCGCCTGCCGCGGCCGGTCGCCGGCGGTCCGCCGGCCCGGCACGGTCAGACCTCCAGCAGTTCGGACTCCTTGTTCTTGACCATCTCGTCGACCTGCCCGACGTATTTTCCGGTGGTCTTGTCGAGCTCCTTCTCCGCACGGGTGACCTCGTCCTCGCCCGCCTCGCCGTCTTTCTGGATGCGGCCGAGCTCGTCCATGGCCTTGCGGCGGACGTTGCGCACCGCGACTTTGGCCTCCTCACCCTTGGACTTGGCCTGCTTGACGAAGTCGCGTCGCCGCTCCTCTGTCAGCTGCGGGACAGTGACCCGGATGATCGTGCCGTCGTCCGTGGGGTTGACGCCCAGGTCCGAGTTGCGGATGGCGGTCTCGATGGTGCCGAGCATCGAGGCCTCATACGGCTTGATCACGACCATGCGCGGCTCCGGCACCGAGATGCTGGAGACCTGGGTGATCGGCGTGGGGGCGCCGTAGTAGTCGACGACCACCCGCGTGAACATTCCGGGGTTGGCCCGGCCGGTCCGGATCGAGGCGAGGTCGTCCCGCGCGACCTCGATCGCCTTTTCCATCTTCTCCTCGGCCTCGAAGAGGGCTTCGTCGATCACGGCTTTCCTCCGTCGGTTATCGCTGTGCGCCCGGTCATCGCCGAGCGCGGAAGGCTGTCCACAGGCGCTGTCGGAGCGCCGTCGTGCATTCGGATGCACCTGGTGGCCCGGATCCCGGACACACCGGAGTATCGCCGATCACGAACGCACCAATGTCCCGATCTTCTCACCTGAGACGGCGCGCGCGATATTGCCCTCCGTCAACAGGTTGAACACCAGCAGGGGCATGGCGTTGTCCATGCAGAGGCTGAACGCCGTCGCATCCGCGACCTTGAGGCCCCGTACGAGCGCCTCCTCATGGGTGATCTCGTCGTACTTCGTCGCGTCGGGGTGATGGCGCGGGTCGGCCGAGTACACCCCGTCGACGGACTTGGCCAGCATCACCACCTCGGCGCCCACCTCCAGTGCGCGCTGCGCCGCGGTCGTGTCGGTGGAGAAGTAGGGCATGCCCATGCCGGCGCCGAAGATCACGACGCGCCCCTTCTCCAGATGGCGTACCGCCCGGCGCGGGATGTACGGCTCGGCCACCTGCCCCATCGTTATGCCCGTCTGCACGCGGGTGTCGATGCCGCGCTTCTCCAGGAAGTCCTGCAGTGCGAGCGAGTTCATCACCGTGCCGAGCATGCCCATGTAGTCGGACCGGGACCTTTCCAGCCCGCGCCGCTGCAGTTCGGCGCCGCGGAAGAAGTTGCCGCCCCCGATGACGACGGCCACCTGCACACCGTCGCGGACGATCTCCGCGATCTGGGTCGCCACGGCTTCGACCACGTCCGGGTCCAGGCCCACGCGGCCCCCGCCGAACATCTCTCCGCCGAGTTTGAGCAGCACGCGGCGGTAGCCGCTGGGTGTGTTCGCCATCTGCAGTCCTGACTTCCTCCCGGCCCCGCGGACCGTCGATCCCGGCATGCGTCCACATACGCCCGGGCGGGACCGCCCGTGGACTCCACGTGTCCAGGGCGGTCCCGCCGGAGCATCATGATCGGTCTGCGCCGATCAGGCCTGGCCCACCTCGAAGCGGATGAAGCCCGTCACCGCGGCGCCGGCCTCGTCCAGCACGGCCTTGACCGTCTTCTTCGAGTCGGACACCGACGGCTGCTCGAGCAGCACGACATCCTTGAAGAAGCCGTTGACACGGCCCTCGATGATCTTGGGCATGGCCTTCTCCGGCTTGCCCTCCTCGCGGGCGGTCTCCTCCGCGATGCGGCGCTCCTTGGCGACCAGATCCTCGGGCACCTCCTCGCGGGTGGTGTACTTGGCCTTCATCGCGGCGACCTGCATCGCGGCACCGCGGGCGGCCTCGGCGGCCGTGTCGCCGTCGCCGGTGTACTGCACGACGACGCCCACCGCCGGCGGCAGATCACTGCTGCGGCGGTGCATGTAGACGGCGACCTGGCCGTCCAGCGACGCGACACGGCGCAGCTCGAGCTTCTCGCCCAGCTTCGCCGACATCGCCTGCACGACCTCGCCGACAGTGCTGCCGTCCAGCGGCAGCGCCTCCAGAGCGGCGATGTCGGCGGGACGCGCCTCGGCGGCCGCCGCGACGATCTTCTCCGCCAGTTCCTGGAACTGGTCGTTCTTGGCGACGAAGTCCGTCTCGCTGTTGAGCTCGATCAGGACGCCGTCCTTCTGCGCGACCAGGCCCTCGGCGGTGGCGCGCTCGGCGCGCTTGCCCACGTCCTTGGCACCCTTGATGCGCAGGAATTCGACGGCCTTGTCGAAGTCGCCGCCATTCTCCTCGAGTGCCTTCTTGCAGTCCATCATTCCGGAGCCGGTGAGCTCCCGGAGCCGCTTGACGTCAGCGGCGGTGTAGTTCGCCATCGAGGCGAGCCTCCTCGGTGATCGGGCCCCGGCTGGGGCCGTACGGGTCTACTGCTGAGCGTCGGCGGCGGGCTGGCCGGTGGCAGTCTGCTCGGCGGCGGGGGTCTCGGCGGCGGGGGTCTCGGCCTCCGCAGCCGGAGCGGCG
>CAYVJJ010000232.1:0-4634 GCA_964451655.1 uncultured Mycobacteriaceae bacterium
CCGGTCCCGCTGACGGGTGGTCAGAAGTCGTAGCCCGTCTCCGTCGTGCTGCCGGAACCGGGATCCTGATAGCGGCGCAGGTGCACCCGGCGGGCCAGGCGGATGACCGGGCGGATGAGCATCTCGATGCTGCCGATCACGAACAGGCACGTGCCGGCGAAGGTGAGGGTCTCGGAGAAGAAGAAAAAGCTGCCGATGACGAACCAGATGCCGATCAGGATGTCGTTGGCGATGCTGAGGACCTCGTACCGGTGGCGGATCACCAGCTCTTCGGGGCCCATGTGGATGATGACGGGGCCCGGCGGGGATTCCGTCTCGGCCGGTCCGTTCGGCGTTGCGGGCATGGGCGCCTCCGTTCGGGTGCTGATCGGGTCCGGTGCTCACCGTCGATCGTTCCCGCCTCGCACGCGCAGCGCAGGCCGGGGTCGATCGGCGCTCACGTGCACCCGGACGCGCTCGGCGAGTGGGACGCGGCCGTCGCGACTCACACCGGCGCCCCGCCCGCCTCCCACACATCGCGCCATCTGGCCTCGATCCCGGTGGCGGCGAACGAGCCGAAGTTCCAGTGCCGGAACGCGTCGACGACGTAGCGGACCTGATCGTGTTCCGGGCCGTCGGGGCTCACCGCCACCAGCGCCAGCCGGTGTTCAGTGCCCGTGTTGCGCCCGGTGAGCACCTCGTTGCGGGTGACGAAGAACGTGTCGGCCCCCATCACGCGGCCCTTGACCTCGATGAACACGGTCCGGCCGTCGGCGGTGGTCGAGCGGATGTCAAAGCCTGGATTGTTGTGCGGCATCTCCTCGGGCACCCGGCCCAGCGCGCGCTCCGCGGCCAGCACCATCGCCACGGCACGACGGTCGGAGGTGACGGTGTCCACGGCGTGCCGCGGCGGCGCCTGACCCTCGGTGCCGTGCCCCTCCGGCCCGGGAGCCTCCGGGGCAGGCGGCGGCCCGTCCGGGGAGGCCGTGCCCGCGGGCGGAGCGCCGTCGTCGCCGCACGCCCCGGGTTGGGCGGATCCGTCCGCCGCCTGCGAGGACGCGGGCAGGAGGATCGCGGCCCCGATGATCTCCGGCGCGCGCACCGTCAGCCGCCCCTGCGCATCCAGTTGTGCGCGGCGCTCCCGCATCCGCTGCTCCAGCGACTCGGCCCGGGTGCGCAGCCGCGCGGGCGGGGTCTTCGGCGCCTTGCCGGAGCCGGTCTCCTGCGCCTGTTTGATCCGTGTCGCCTCGGCGTGCAGGAAGTTGATCTGCTGGGTGAGCCGGCGGGTCACGGCCGAACGGGTGCGCTCCACGATCGGCTGCACCCGCCCGCGCACCGCCTCCAGCTGCGAGGGCTGGAACTGCTCGGACGCCCACCGCCGGGCCAGCTCGCGCGCCCCGCCCGTGCCGCCGAGCCCCGCCGCGGCATCGTCGATCCGCACCCCCGCGGGCGGACGCCCGGCATCCAGGTACGGCGCCAGGCCCAGGTCCCGGCCGCGGCCCTCGGAGTCCAGCTCGACGAACGCGAACCGCTTGTCCACCACGGCCCCCGCCCCGTCGACCACCTCGCTGGTGAGGGCCACCAGCAGGCGCGGGCCGTCGGCCCCCTGCGCCGAGTCCCACAGCACCGCGCCCCGCCGCAGCGCGTCGGCATGCCGGGCCACCGTCGCCTCCACCACCGCGTCCACCAGCGGGTGTCCGGGCGCCAGCAGCTCGGCCCGCGGGGCGCCCGCACGTTCGACGTCGTCCGGGTCGAAGGTCACCCGGTGGTAGCGGGTGGTCACCGGCCGTGCGCCAGGGTCATCGGCCCCGGCCCGCCGCAGCGCCGCCGGCACGTGCGTGATCTCGTGGCGGGTGCCCTCGCGCCGGGACATCGCGCCGCCGAGCCGCGTGAACGCCTCCCGGAAGAACGACTCCACATAGTGCGGCTGGAGCCGCCGCGCGCGGGCCTCGTCCATGGTGCGGCGCATGCGCTCGAGCTCGACCGGGCCGATGGTCTCGCGCGCCAGCGCCCGCTCGTGCACCAGCGACGACAGCCCCGAGGACACCTCCGAGTCCACCACCGACTGCAGCTCGGCCATCCGGTCCGGGTCGTCGCCGTAGCGGACGGCGCGCACCAGCAGCTCGCGCAGCGGGCGCTCGGTGAACGCCTCGCCCAGCACGTCGAACAGCCGCCCCCCGTAGGCCGCGCGCTGGGCCTCCATCTTCTCCAGCAGGCGGGTGAACACCTGGCCCTCGCGGGTGTCGTCGGCCACCAGGTTCCACAGCCGGCACACGTGCTCCTGGCCGATCCGGTGGATGCGGCCGAAGCGCTGCTCGATCCGGTTGGGGTTCCACGGCAGGTCGTAGTTGATCATCAGGTGCGCGGCCTGCAGGTTCAGGCCCTCGCCGGCGGCGTCGGTGGCCACCAGCACCTGCGCGGTGGGGTCGTGGGTGAAGCGCTCGCGCAGCGCGTGGCGGCGGCCGCGCGGGGTGCCGCCGTGGATGGTGAGCACCGCGTCGGGCCGGCCCAGCAGCCCTTCGATCTGCGTGGCCAGGTGGTCGAGGGTGTCGCGGTGCTCGGTGAACACGATCAGCTTGCGGGGCGTGCCGTCCGGCGCCCGCAGCAGGGCCCGGTCCAGCAGCAGCGCCCGCAGCTCGGCCCACTTGCGGTCGTGGCCGCTGTCGCGCACCCAGGTGGCCAGCTCCACGAGCCGGTCGAGGATGGCGATCTCGGTCTCCAGCTCGGCGGCGGTCTCCGCGGCGGTGGCGGCGTCGGCCACCTGGTCCTCGAGCAGTTCCGCCTCGGCCGCGTCGAGGTCGTCGGGATCGGGGATGTGCGCCGGTGCCGCCGGGCCGGGAGGATCGATGCCGGGGCCCGCGGCCATGCCGGCGAGCCGGTCGCGCAGACGGTCGCGGCGGCGGGCCAGGGAGCGTGTGATGGCGTGCGGGCTCGACGCCAGGCGGCGCTGCAGCACCGTCAGCGCGAAGCCCACCGTGCGGGTGCGCGAACCGTCCAGCGCCTCGGCCCGGTTCATCTCCGTGCGCACGTAGTCGGTGACCGCCTCGTACAGCTCGCGCTCGGCGGGGGAGAGCGTGTACGGCACCGTCTGGGCGATGCGCTCCGGGAACAGCGGCGTGCCGTCGAAGGTGAGCAGCTCCTCCTTGACCATCCGGCGCATGATGCCGGTGGTGTCCAGGGTGTGCGCGCCCTCGCGGTACTTGCCGGCGAAGCGGTCGGGGTCCAGCAGTGCCAGGAACGCCTGGTAGTCCTCCTCGCTGCCGCTGTGCGGGGTGGCGGTCATCAGCAGCAGGTGCCGGGCGACGGCGTCGAGCGACCGGCCCAGCTCGTAACGGCGGGTGGTCTTGAGTTCGCCGCCCCACCAGCGTGCGGACATGCGGTGCGCCTCGTCCACCACCACCAGGTCCCACTCGGAGTCCTCCAGGTGCGCGCGCAGGGCGTCGTCGCGCGCCAGCTGGTCCATGCGGGCGATCAGCAGCGGGTGCGCGGGGAACGGGTCGCCGCCGGCCGAGCGCGCGATCAGCGGGCGGTCCAGCACCCGGGCGTGGATGTCGAAGCGCGACGCCAGCTCCTCGCGCCACTGCTCCACGAGGGACCCGGGCGCGATGATCAGCATCCGGGCCAGGTCGCCGCGCAGCATCAGCTCCTTGGCGTAGAGGCCGGCCATGATCGTCTTGCCCGCGCCCGGGTCGTCGGCCAGCAGGAACCGCAGCGGGGTACGGGGGAGCAGCTCACCGTAGACGGCGCGGATCTGGTGCGGCAGCGGGCGCACCTCGCTGGAGGTGACCGCCACCATCGGGTCGTGCAGCCCGGCCATCCGGATGCGCAGCGCCTCGGCGGCCAGGCGGAACTCCATCGGGTCCGCGTCGAACGTCCACGGCGTGTGCGCGGCGGGGCCCTCCGCCCGGTCGGTCTCCACACAGCCTCCCTCACACCCACGCGGGCGCCACGCGCCGCGGTGGGGACGACATCACATTCAGTGCACAACGCACTGTGCAGACATTACGTGGAGGCTGGGACACCGTAAGCGCGTGGCGCGAACCGACGACGAGCTGGAGTGGCCGAGTTACGGCTTCTCGTTCAGCCGTCGGCTCCGGTTCATCCGGCTGCACCGCGGGCTCACGCAGGAGCAGCTGGCGCACCGGAGCGGGATGCACCGCAACCAGGTGTCCAATCTGGAGCGCAACACCAGCCGCGACGGCGGCTCGGCGGATCCGCACCTGTCCACCGTCTACAGCCTGGCGCGTGTGCTGCGGGTGCCGCCGGCGCTGCTCATGCCGGACCTGCACGCCTCGGTCACGTTGCGTTCACGGGAGAACGCCGACGACACGGCGTGGGCCGCGGTGGAAGTGGAGCTGGGGCGGCAACTCACCGTGGAGCTGCCGCGTCAGGTGGCGGAGGACCCGGCCACGGCCGCCGGCGCGCCGCGCGCGATCCGGCGCGGCCCGGGCGCTGCGCGATAATGGGCTGCCATCATGAGCGGCGATCATGAGCGGCGATCATGAACCGCGGTGATGAACCGGGACACGGCACATAGGAACCGCTGCACGTGAACCGGCCCGGCGCCCACCGTGACGGCGGCGGCACCGGGCCGTGTCCTGATGCGCGTCAGACGGCGCGCACCACGATGTAGATGATCGCCGCCAGGATGAGCA
>CAYVJJ010000233.1:0-4634 GCA_964451655.1 uncultured Mycobacteriaceae bacterium
CCCTTGGGCTTGACGCTCAGGCCCGCGGGCTTCGACGACGCTGCCGACGCCGACGACGTCTCCGACTCCGAGGGCGACTCCGACGGAGCCTCGGACGTCGCGTCCGCGGCGGGCTCGTCGGCCTTCGGCTCGTCGGCCTTGGGCTGGGCGGGCTTCGGTGCTCCGGGCTTCTTCGCGCCCGGCGCCTTCGCCCCGCCGGCCATGCCGAGCCCCTTGACAGCAGGCTTCGGCGCGGACGGAGCCTCGGTGGTATCCGGCGCGGACGCCTGCGACTCGGTGGTCTGCGGCTCCGCGCCCTCGGACGCCTCCGGCTTCGGGGAACCCGGCTTCTTGGCCCCCGGAGCCTTGGCCCCGCCGGCCATGCCCAGGCCCTTGGCCGCGGGCTTGGGGGCACCGCCGCCGGGCTTCGGCGCGCCGGGGGCGGGGGCACCGCTGCCGGGCTTCTTGGCGCCCGGGGCCTTACCGGCGCCGGCCATGCCCAGACCCTTCACCGGCGGCTTGGGCGTCGAGCCGGAAGAACCGCTGCCGGAGGAGCCGCTTCCGCCGGTGGACGGAGCGCTCTCCGTCTTCTCCGGCGCCTCGGCGGGGGCCTCCTTGAGCGCGGTCGCGGTGCCGGCGCCGGCCGCGGCGGCCGGCTTCTCCCGCACCGGTGAGGTGACGTTGACCTTGGCGCCACTGCGGCGGACTCCGTCGAGCAGCACCTGCGCCACGTCGACCACCTCGACGCCCTTCGACTTCTCCTCCTCCTGCGCGGTGACGCCGTCGGCCATCATCACCTTGCAGAACGGGCAGGCGGTGACGACCTTCTTCGGCTTGGTGGTCAGCGCCTCGTCGACACGCTCGATGTTGATGCGCTTGCCGATGTTCTCTTCCATCCACATGCGCGCACCGCCTGCGCCGCAGCACAGCGAACGCTCGGCATGCCGGGGCATCTCGGTCAGGTCGGCGCTGGAGCCGATCAGCTCACGGGGCGCGTCGTAGACCTTGTTGTGGCGGCCCAGGAAGCACGGGTCGTGGTAGGTGGTGTTCTCCGGCTCCGGGTCGGCGACCGGGGTGAGCCGCTTGTCCCGCACCAGGCGGTTGAGCAGCTGCGTGTGGTGCACCACCTCGTACTCGCCGCCCAGCTCCGGGTACTCGTTCGTGAGGGTGTTGAAGCAGTGCGCGCAGGTGGCGACGATCTTGCGCTTCTTGCGCGGCAGGCCGTCGAACACCTCGCCCAGAGTCTCCACGTTCTGCATGGCCAGCTGCTGGAAGATCAGCTCGTTGCCGGCGCGACGGGCCGGGTCGCCCGTGCAGGTCTCGCCGTCGCCGAGCACCATGAACTTCACCGCGGCGATGTTGAGCAGTTCGGCCACGGCCTTGGTGGTCTTCTTGGCGCGGTCCTCGTAGGCGCCGGCGCAGCCCACCCAGAACAGGTACTCGAAGTCCTCGAACGAGTCGACGTCCTTGCCGTAGACGGGCACGTCGAACTCCAGCTCGGAGATCCAGCCCAGGCGGTCCCGGGAGTTCTGGCCCCACGGGTTGCCCTTGTTCTCGAGGTTCTTGAACAGTCCTGCCAGCTCGGACGGGAACTCCGACTCGATGAGCACCTGGTAGCGGCGCATGTCCACGATGTGGTCGATGTGCTCGATGTCCACCGGGCACTGCTCGACGCACGCACCGCAGTTGGTGCAGGACCACAGGGCCTCCGCGTCGAAGACCGGCTGCAGCTCGCCCTCGGTGTAGGAGCCGACCAGCGGGCGATCGGCCTCCGTGCGGGCGCTCTCGGAGAGCTTGGCCAGCTTGGCCTCGTCCGGGTTGCCGTCGGCGTCGACCAGGCCGGCCTCGTCGCCGCCCATGTCCTTCTTGCCGCCCGCCAGGAGATAGGGCGCCTTGGCGTAGCCGTGGTCGCGCAGCGACATGACCATCAGCTTGGGGCTCAGCGGCTTGCCGGTGTTCCAGGCGGGGCACTGGCTCTGGCAGCGCCCGCATTCGGTGCAGGTGGTGAAGTCCAGCCAGCCCTTCCAGGAGAAGTCCTCGATGGCGCCGGCACCGAAGGCGTCGACCTCCGGATCGGCCTCCTCCAGCTCGAGCACCTTGCCGCCGGACATCATCGGCTTGACGGCGCCCAGCGCGTTGGCGCCGTCGTCCTCGCGTTTGAAGTAGATGTTGAAGAAGGCCGCGAACCGGTGCCAGGCAACGCCCCAGGTGACGAAGTAGCCGACGACGGCCAGCCAGATCATGCCGGACAGCAGCTTGACCACGGCCGCCCAGCTGACGGACACCTCATCGATCCCGTCGAAGAGCTGCGCGAAGTAATGGGTGAAGAACGACGTCCAGATCGGCGGGTCCTCGACGCCGCTGGCGATCTTGAACGTCTTCACGAAGATCATGCCCAGGCCCTCGATGAGCACGACCCACTCGACGAAGTAGGCGGCCTTGAAGTCCGAGCCGGTGAAGCGGGACAGGCGTGAGGGCACGCGCGGGTGCCGCAGCTGGCGGATCACCATCAGGATGGCGATGCCGATGACGGTGCCCAGGCCCAGGACCTCGCTCCAGAGCTGCCAGATGTCCCAGGCACCGAACCACGGCCAGTGGAAGTGCGGGCTGAAGGTCTCCCCGTAGGCCTCGAACCACAGCAGCGCCCCGCCGAGGAAGCCGATCATGACGAACCAGTGCGCGGCGCCGACGGTCCGGTTCTTGAGCATCTTGGTGTGCGCCAGGAACTCGACGATCACGGTCTTGACGCGCGGCACCACCGGGGTGTTGCGGGTCCGGTCCGGCTGGCCCAGCGCGATGGTCTTGACCATGCGCCACACGCCGGAGGCGAACATCACCCAGCACACGAGGCTGATCAGCGACGCGACGGTGCCCAACGTGATGGTCAGGGCGTTCATACGGGTCCCTTCTTCGGGGCTGCTTCCTGTGGGCTGCGGCGCTGCGCGTCCGGCTCCGTGCGGGTGCGCTGTGTGCACACCCCGCGGGCCGGAGGCGGCGACCGCCTCCCGCCGGCCTCGGATCGCATCTTACCGCGGGGTCAGGTCAATTTGTTACCCACAAGTAACCACGATCCGTGCTTTTCCGGTCGCCGCGGATGCGGCCGCCGGTTTTCGGCTGGTGCGGCCCTGTTCAGGGCAGCACTGTTCCATCCTGGGAACCTACACCGCATGGTCGGTGCGCGGCGTGGTAAGGGTAGCCAAAATTCCGTGCGCAACCGCGCCCCTCGGGTGCGGCATCGAGGAGGCAGAGCGCGGTGTGCGCCGCTGGCGGCGGGCCGGCTTTCTGGGCGGGGCGGTCTGCGGCGCCGTCGTGCGTGACCGATCCGTGGAAATGCTATGCATTGAGTGAGTGGTGCGGGATACAATTCTCCGCACATGAGATCTGTGCCCCGGCGCAGCGCGCGCAGCAGTCCACATCACTGCTGAAGTGCGATTACGCCGGTGCTGCTGCGCCTTCGTCCCGGGGGCGTCTGCGGATCTCCGACGGCAGGGGATGCGAGATGAAGAGGATGCGATACGTCGCAGCACCGGTGGCGGCCGCGGCGCTCGCGGTGGCCGGCGCGGGCGTGGGCGGTGCGGCACCGCTCGACGCCATAGGCAAGGGGATCGGGTCCGGTATGGGCATCGGCGGGTCCGTCGGCGGCGTCGCAGGCCTGGCGCTGGGATCCGCGGGCGACGACATCGCGCAGTTCAAGGACGTCCCGGGCGTGCTGCTGAAGCTCGTCGGCGGGTCGGTGGGCCTGGCCACCGGGATGACGCCGGGGTCGCAGATGCCCGGTCTGCCTTTCCCGTGAGACCCGGCGCCCACGGTTTCGGCCGTTCGCGGGTGACGCGGCGCGCCGCACTAGTTGCAGGCCAGTACACACAATGGAGGAACCAATGAAACGTAATCGGTATGTGCTGGCGCCCCTCGCGGCCGCAGCGCTGGTGGCAGGGTCCGGGATCGGTGCGGCGGGGGTGGCCGGGGCGGAACCCGCGCCGCCGGGGCCGGGCGTGAACCTCGACGCCTTCGTGGATCAGCTCGGCACCAATACGGCCATCGGGACGTTCGCGGGTACGGCGGCCGGTGCGGCACTGGGATGTGCTGTGGGGTCCGCCGGCGGAACCGTCGTCGCTGCGCCGTTGGGCTCGCTCGGCGGCTGCTTGGTCGGCGGCACGATCAACCTGGTCTCCGGGGCCGGTGTCGGCGGGGTTCTCGGCACCATCATCGGCGGTGCGACGGCGCTCCCCGCGCTGTTCACTCCGCCGGCTCCCTGACGGTGCGGTAGCCGTCCGTTCTTCTCCCGGGTCCGGGGCCGCTGTGTCGCGGCCCCGGACCCGGGCCTGTGCCGGCGTGCGGTCGCAGGCGTGAGGTGCGTCTCATTCGGTGCGGCGGGAATGAATACCGCTGTGACCTCGTTGGACCGGGTGACAAACCTGAGCGATGAAGGCTCAACCCGACTTGACTGCGCGGGGTCGCTGGTGCACTGTTGAGTGTGCAGTGCTCAATCCACTGGTGATCGCGCCGTCGATGCCGTGGCCGCGCGGGCATCGATACCGTGCCGCACGGATCGTGATGTCGCGGGTTGCGCGGAACGCGCGCAGGGTTTGAACACGACCAACGTCGACATTCAGGAGGAACATCATGGCTCGTGCGGTCGGTATCGACCTCGGGAC
>CAYVJJ010000234.1:0-4617 GCA_964451655.1 uncultured Mycobacteriaceae bacterium
GGCGCCGCCCACGCGGGCATCCACGACGCGGACCTGCTGATCCTGCTGGGCACCGACTTCCCGTACTCGCAGTTCCTGCCGGAGGACGTCACCACCGCGCAGGTGGACACGTGCGCCTCGGCGATCGGCCGGCGCACGCCCGTGCAGGTCCCCGTCCACGGAGACGTCGGCGCCACCCTGCGCGCGGTGCTGCCGAAGATCGACCGCAAACCCGATCGCGACTACCTGGACAAGTGGCTCAAACGGCACCGGTCGATCATGACCAAGTCCATCGGCGCCTACACCCAGGACGTCGAGGACCTGGTGCCGATCCATCCCGAGTACGTGGCCTCGGTGCTCGACGAGGTGGCCGACGACGACGCGATCTTCTCCGCGGACACGGGTATGTGCAACGTGTGGGCTGCCCGTTACCTCACCCCCAACGGGCGGCGCCGCTTCCTCGCCTCCTCGGTGCACGGCTCGATGGCCAACGCGGTCCCGCACTGCATCGGGGCGCAATTGTCGCACCCGGGTCGGCAGGTGGTCTCGCTCTCCGGCGACGGCGGACTGTCGATGCTGCTCTCGGAGCTCATCACCGTCGGCGCGTACCGGATCCCCGTCAAGATCGTGGTGTTCGACAATTCGACGCTCGGCATGGTCAAGGCGGAGATGCTGGTCGACGGGCTGCCGGACTTCGGGGTGGATGTGCCGCAGGTGGACTTCCGGGGCATCGCCGCGGCGGCCGGGATCGACGCGCAGCGCGTGGACGAGCCGGGCGACGTGCGCGGCGCCCTGGAGCGCGCGATGGCGGTGGACGGCCCGGCGCTGGTCCAGGTGATCACGGATCCGCGGGCGCTGTCGATGCCGCCGACGGTCACCGGCGCCCAGCTCAAAGGGTTCGCGCTGGCGATGAGCAAGGTTGTCGTCGGCGGCGGCATGGGCGAGGCGGTCAACCTGGCGCGCTCGAACCTGCGCAACATCCCCCGCCCCTGACTCCTTCCCGCGTTCCCCGCACGTGCGCGGCCCCGCCGACGCGGCCCCTGCGCGCGGGCGGCCCGCCTCCGGCGGGGATCCTGGAGTGCATGCGCCAGGTGACGACGCGCCGGCCGACGCGGCATGCCGCAGCCCGATGGGGTGTGCGCACCGCGATCGCCGTCGCCGTCGTCGTGTTCGCCCTGGCCTATACGGTCACGGTGACCGCGCACGATTCGGCGGCGCTCGCGCGGCGGCTCGCACCGGTCCTGCTGTTCGTGGCCGCCATGTCGGTGGTGGTGAACCTGTCGGCGCGGGCCGGGGTGTTCGACCGGCTCGGCGCGGCAGCGGCACGCCTGTCCCGCGGCCACACCGTGGTGCTGTGGCCGTGCGTGGTGCTGCTCGCGGCCGTCTGCACCGCGTTCCTGTCGCTCGACACGACTGCGATCCTCGTGACGCCGCTCGTGGTGGCCCTCGCCGCGGCGACGGGCCGACGGATCCTGCCGACGGCGCTGGTGACGGTGTGGATCGCGAACATCGGCTCGCTGTTCCTGCCGGTGTCCAACCTGACCAACCTGCTGGCCGTGGGGCGCCGCGACGGCGCGGCCGGCCTCGGCGGCACGGCCGGGTTCGTCGCGCTCGTCGGGCTGCCGGCCGCGGCGGCCCTGCTCGTCGTGGTCGGATTCGCCGCCGCCGTGTTCGGGCCGCGGCGCTCCGCGGTCCGTCGCCGCCGGCCGCACCCCACCGGAACCGGGGAGGCGGACGGAACACTCCCCGACGCGCCGCCGAACCGACTTCTGATCCCCTGCGCCGCGGTGCTCGCGGTGCTGCTGCCGTTGCTCGCCTCGCCGGTGCCGTACTGGGCGTCGGCGTCGGCGGCCGCGGTCCTGCTCGTCGGCGCGTACGCGTGGGCCGACCGCGCGGCGCTGCGGATCGCGCTGGTGCCGTGGTCGGCGATGGCGCTCGCGCTGGGGCTCATGCTGGTGGTGCGCCTGATCCTCAGCCTGGGCGCGGAAACGGTGGTGCGGGGGTGGTTCGACGGCGCGGACGGCGCGGGCGGGCTGTTCGCGCTCGCCGGGGCCGGGGCGCTGGCCGCCAACCTGGTGAACAACCTGCCTGCCTACCTGTTGCTGGAGCCGGCCGCCGATTCCGCACAGCACCTGGCCGCGCTGCTGATCGGGGTCAACGCGGGGCCGGTGATCACGCCGTGGGCCTCTCTGGCGACGCTGCTGTGGGCCGATCAGCTCCGGCGGGCCGGGGTGGGCGTGCCATGGCGCCGGTTCGTGCTGCTCGGAGTCCCGCTGGCGCTGCTCGCCGTGGGGGCGGCCACCGCGGTGCTGGCCTGGACGACCTGACGCCCAGGCCTCTAACCTGCCGCCCGGGCGCCCTCCTCGAACAGCCACGCCATCACCAGCGCGCCGGGGTCGGTGACGCCGCGCGCCGCTTCCCCGACGTAGCTGGCGCGCCCGCGCCGCGCGGTGATGCGGGCCGTGGAGTCCGCCCCCTGCGTCGCGGCGTCCGCGGCCGACGACAGCGCGGCGCCCAGATCCGTGCCCGCCGCCTCGAGCGCCCGCGCGGCCGGTTCGACGGCGTCGATCATCGTCTTGTCCCCGACCTGCGCCCCGCCCAGCTCGACGACGGTGTCCACCGCCGATCGCACCGCTGCGGCGAGTGCCGACACGGACATCCCCCCGGAACCCGCCTCCGCGGCGGCGCGGTGCAGCCGGCGGAACCACATGCCGAACAGGGCACCCGACGTACCGCCCGCGTGCACCAGGTAGGCATCGGAGACGGCGGCGAACGACTCGGCGGGCGAGTAGCCGTCGCGCACGGCATCGCGGTCCACGTGTCCGAGGGCGGCGAGCATGTTGGTGCCGAAGTCCCCGTCGCCGGCCTGCCGGTCCAGACGGGTCAGAGCAGGCTCCTCCGCGATCACCCGGTCGATCCAGGCGCCCAGCCACGCGGCGACCCGCCTGCGCCCCAGCCGGTCCGCCGATCCCCCGCCGTCGTCCGATCCTTCAGCTCCGTCGGAACCGCCCGCTCCGGCAGGAACCGTCACGCCGGCCGCAGCCTCGCGCGGCCCCCCGTCAGCCGCGCCCGTCGCCCCACGCTGCGCGGACTCCCCCGTCGCGTGCGCCGAGCGCGCGGGAGCGTTGGGCCAGGCCGGCGCGGAGGTCGGCGCGTCCCACAGCTCCACCAGCTCGTCGTCGCAGCGCATCAGGGTGATCGACGCGCCCGCCATGTCGAGCGCGGTGACGAACGAGCCGACCAGGCAGCGCTCCACCGCGATCCCCCGCCCGTCCAGGTGCGACTGCAACTCCCCGTAGAGCACCTGCAGTTCGAGCGGATGGGTGGCACCCAGCCCGTTGACGAGCGCGATCACCCGCTCGCCCCGCCCGAGGCCCAGCGACGCGACCACCCGGTCCGCCAGCAGCGCGACCAGATCGTGGGCGGGCATGGCGCCGGTCCGCTCGGTGCCCCGCTCGCCGTGGATGCCGATGCCGATCTCGATCTGCCCGTCCGGCAGGTCGAACGACGGCTCATCCGCCCCGGGCAGCGTGCACGGCCGCAGCGCCACCGCCATGCTGCGTGCGCCTTCGGCGGCCCGGCGCCCCAGTGCGGCGACGGCGGCCAGGTCGTCTCCGCGTTCCGCGGCCGCCCCGCAGATCTTCTCGACGGCGATGGTGGCGGCCGTGCCCCGGCGGCCCGGTCCCACGGCGGCGCCCGACTCGTCGGTCCCCTGGTCGCTGGCCACGTCGTCGGCCACCAGCACGTGTTCGACCGTGATGCCCTCCTCCTGCGCCATGTCGGCGGCGATCCGGAAGTTGAGCACGTCGCCGGTGTAGTTCTTGACGACGTGCACCACCCCCGCCCCGGCGTCGGCCGCGCGGGTGGCCGCCGCGATCTGCAGGGCGTTCGGCGACGTGAACACCAGGCCCGGGCACGCGGCCGTGAGCATGCCGCGGCCGATGTACCCGGCGTGCATGGGCTCGTGCCCCGATCCACCGCCGGAGACCACCGCCGCCTGCCCGTGCCGCAGCGGCGTCCGCCGCGCGAGGTACCCCGGGTCCGGGTGCCAGGCCAGGTCGTCGGTGGAGGCGACGAGCCCGCGGATCGCGTCGGTGACGAACGCCTGCGGGTCGTTGACGAATTGCGGATGCACCATGATCGGTCGAGCACCTTTCCGCCGGTACCGGGTCACGGCTCAGCCTATCGGCGCCGTCGGCGCTGCGACGTCCACACGGTGCACACGTCAGGCGGTGCACGCTGTCCGATGAAGCAGCCTGCGCCCCCGGCTCCGCACACCCGGGCGTGTCATTGCGCACAATGGGCCTCAGGAGGTGCATGTATGGAGGTACTCAGCGGACGGATGCTGCTGCGGCCGTCGGATCCCGGAGCGTCGCAGCGGTTCTACCGGGACACGCTCGGGTTGGCCGTGGCGCGCGAGTTCGGAGACCCTGCGAATCCGGGCATGGTGTTCTTCCTCGGCGGTGCGCTGCTGGAGGTCTCGGGGCACGGACCGGCCGGGCGGCGCGAGGGTCTCGAACTGTGGATGCAGGTGCGCGACGTGCACGCCGAGCACGCGCGCCTGGCCGAGGCGGGAGTGACGGTCCTGCGCGAGCCCCGCCAAGAGCCGTGGGGGCTGATCGAGATGTGGATCGCCGA
>CAYVJJ010000235.1:0-4613 GCA_964451655.1 uncultured Mycobacteriaceae bacterium
CTCGGGTTTCGTGACGGCGTGACCGGCGTGGCGGCTGTGAAGGATGTGACCTAGGTGTACTGACCGGACAGGTTGGTCGAAGCGGTGTGACGACAAAATCTGATTCAACGTGAAGGGAGGACCCTTCCGCGGTTGAGTGGAACTGCTGAAGATTCACTCGACAGAAAGGGTCCTCCCGTGTCACACGCTAACGCAGCCCTGACTCCCCGCGCCCGGCTCAAGGTCGCCAGACTCGTCGTGGGCGACGGCTACCCGATCAGCGAGGTCGCAGCCCGTTTCCAGTGCTCGTGGCCCACCGTCAAGCGGTGGGCAGAGCGGTACCGGGCCGGCGACCGGACGATGCGCGACCACTCGTCACGCCCGCACACGATGCCGGCCAAGACGCCCCCACCGGTGACCAAACGGCTGGTCAGCCTGCGGCTGCGGTTGCGTGAGGGGCCGGTGCAGCTGGCCGCCCGTTGCGGAATAGCACCGTCGACCGCTCACCGGATCCTCGTGCGATGCCGTCTCAACCGGCTGACTCACGTCGACCGGGCCACCGGCGAACCTGTCCGCCGCTACGAGCACCCGTACGCCGGGTCGATGATCCACGTCGACGTCAAAAAGCTCGGCAATATCCCTGATGGCGGCGGCTGGCGCTTCGTCGGACGCCGGCAGGGCGACAAGAACCGTGCCTCCACACCGGGCAAAGCGAAGAACGCACACCGCGGCCCGAAGATGGGGCACGCGTTCGTCCACACCGTCATCGACGACCATTCCCGCGTCAGCTACGCCGAGGTCCACGATGACGAGACCGCTGTCACCGCGGTTGCGGTCTTGCGCCGCACGGTCGCCTGGTTCGCTCGGCGCGGCGTCATCATCGAACGCGTCCTGACCGACAACGGATCTGCATACCGCTCGCGTCTGTGGCGCGATACCTGCCGTGAACTCGGTATCCGCCACATCAGGACCCGCCCGTACCGGCCCCAGACCAACGGCAAGATCGAACGATTCCACCGCACCCTGGCCGACGGCTGGGCCTACGCCCGGCAGTACAACACCGAAGCCGACCGGCGAAGCGCCTTGCCGGGCTGGCTCCACGCCTACAATCACCACCGGCCACACTCATCCTGCGGGAACCAGCCACCCGCCACCCGATTGACCAACGTCCCCGGTCAGTACACCTAGGGGATCGGATGGGGGTTGCGAAGCCATCCCACCAGTCCCGAGGTCACATCCGCATGCCATCATCGTCGACGCCGCCTGCTCTCGCGAGTCGAACCCGCCACGAACACCTTCTCTCGGTCCTGGCGACCGTCCCCGATCCACGCGATAAGCGGGGGATCCGCGCTGACGCCCTCGGCACCGCTGTCGGCGTATGGATGTGGACACGCACATTCGTCACGGGACGGCGCCGGGAAGGCCACGCCACCACGCCCGCTTGCCCGGTCACGCCGTCGCACTGGCGCTGACCTGACCAAACCCGACTATTCCGGGACCCTGGCTCCGCAGCCGCTGCTGGACATGGCGGTGTCGGCCGCGCCGTTCTTCTCCTGACGCCGTGGGGCGCGACCGGTGGCGTTGCCCGACAGCAGTGCGGTGATCCTGCGGACGGGTTAGAGTCGATGCGCGCATGCGCGCTCGCAGTCCGCGAGCGGCGGCGCGCCACCTGCCCGCGGTCGGGGCGTTCGGCGGGAGCGGAGCCACGGGAGGGGCGAGCGTGTATATGACTCTGTCCGGAGTGACGAGACGAGCGGCGCGCGCGGCGGTCGTGCCGGCGGCTGCATTAGCCTTGGTGACGGCCTCGGTGTCGACGGTTCCGAGTCTGCTGCCGGTAGCCGCGGCGGATCCTGCCCCGGACGTCACGTCCCAGGAGCTGGCCCAGTACCTCGACCTGCCTCTGGTCAACCGCGATGCAGCGCATGGACCCGGCGGGGTCAACCCGGCGCTTCCCTACGACGAGGCGCAGCTGGGCGCGCTGCTCGACGAGGCGCGCGCCGCCGGGGTCGAGCCCACCCGTTACGCCGCGCTGCTCTATCAGTACCGGCTCGTGGACGTCAGCAACGCGGCGGGTATCGACTTGGAGCATTGGGATCCGCGTGCGGGCGCGGAGGCCAACCGCCAGAACTTGATCCATTCGTACAAATACTACGAGAATCTGCAGCTGGACCACCGCGAGCTCCAATGGGCCGGCATGGGCGGCCTGGTCGGCGGCGACTTCGGCGGCGGACTTCTGGACTTCGAGCTGCTCAGCGATGTCTACGCCTACCCGGGCCTGTCGGACGCGGCCAACTCGGTGGTGTCCGCGGTGCTGGATGCCGGCGGGGAGCAGGCCGCAGCGCAGCTGCCTTCGGGGTTGCGTGCGCTGGCGGAAGTGGGCGCCACCGTGACGCCCGAGGACCTGCATTGGGTGCTCGGGATGATCCTGGTGATGCAGAAGAACATCTTCTCCGACCTCATGCCCATGCACCGCGCCTACGTGACCGAGGGGCTGCCCGCGCTGGAGGAGATGGAGCGCGCCGGGCTGTTCGGCGAGGACATCATGAACGCCTGGCGCGACATCGCCTCCGGCGACCATGACCGCATCGCCGCCGGCAACGGGGTGCTGTTGCGTCGCGAGCAGTACACGGTGATCGGCGACCAGTGGGACCAGGTGCGCAACTACAAGGGGGCCGTGGGCGAGGCGATCACCTACGCCACCACCATCGCGGCCACCCCGTCGGTGGCGGGGGTGGTGCCCCCGCGCGAGTTCCATCCGATCGCGGTCTCCCAGGTCCTGCCCGACGGGCGCATCGCCACCGTCACCACGCCCCTCCCGTCGTGGAATTGGTCGGTATTCGACGAGCGCTGGGAGTACATCAACGCCCAGCTGCTGCCCAAGTACAAGAACATGGTGGAGAACCACTGGCCCGAGCTCGAAGCGCAGCTGCGGCAACCGTACGAGCGCCAGCTGCAGCGCGGGCGTCCGCTCCAGCACATCCCCGAGCTGCTCTACTCGGCGGCCGAGGCGACGAAGGTGACGATCACATGACCGAAGGACACTCCAGGGACGACCGCCGGGCCCCCCGGGCCCGCGCCCTCCGCAGGCTGCCCGTCACGCTGGCCGCGGGCCTGCTGCTGGCGGGCACCGCCGCGCTGGGTGGCGCGGCGCTGGGCTCCGGCGTCGCCGCCGCCGAGCCGCCGGTGCGCACCCCGGGCCTCGACGAGGTGTTCACCCCGTACATCCAGAGCACGTTCACCGACGGCACGATCGGGACGCCCGCGCAGATCGTCGACGGACTGCTGCCCGACGACCCGTTCTACGACGAGCCGCCGCTCGACGGGGAGGTGGCGCCGGGGACGCTGCTCAAGTCGCAGCCCGTGCAGGTGATGTTCGGGGGCGTGCGTCCCGCGCACCTGGACGCGCACAAGGTCATGTACGTGACCCGGGGCGTGCAGGGGCAGCAGGTCATCAGCACCGGGATCCTCATGATCCCGCGCGCGCCCGGTGCCGCGGACCCCGCGTCGCTGATCGGCTACCAGCAGGCCAACGACAGCGTGGGCCCCGGCTGCCACCCGAGCACCCAGTGGACCGGCGGGGACCAGATGGACCCGGCCGCCTACTCGGCCCTGGGTCCGCTGGCCCTGATGTTCGACCGCGGCATGGCGGTGATGATCAGCGACGTGGGCAACGACGCCGATCCCGCGCCGCACGGGGTGTTCGCGGGCCAGTTCAGCGGGCGCGCCAACCTGGACGGGCTGCGCGCGGCGCTGCAGGTGCCCGGAACCGGCCTGGCCGACGACGTGCCGATCGGCATCTACGGCATCGCCGGCGGCGGTGTGGGCGCGGCGACGGCAGCCGAACTGCAGCCGACGTATGCGCCGGAGCTCAACGTGCGCTCCGCGGTGCTCGAGGGCATGGTCGTCGACCAGCGGAACTTCATGCGCGTGTCCGACGGCTCGGTGGGCTCGGGTTTCGCGTTCGCCAACCTGCTGGGCCTCGAGCCGTGGTATCCGGAGATGAAGATCGACGAGAAGCTGACGCCACTGGGCCGCCAGATCGCCGACTTCTACCGCGGACAGTGCCAGATCGCCTACTTCACGATGCCGTTCGTGCCGCTGAATCTCATGTTCACCTCGGGGGAGAACCCGGCCGACATCCCGGACTTCCAGCATGCCTACGAGGACAACAAGCTGGGCCGCTCCGCCCCGGATGCGAAGGTGCTGATCACCTCCTGCGGCGCGGACGACTCGTTCATGTCGCTGGTACCGGCCGCGGATTCGCGGGCGCTGGCGCAGAAGTACCGGGCCGGCGGCACCGACGTCACCTACGCGCCCAGTGACTGCTCGATGACCAAGCTCCTCACCGACCCCTACGGCTGGGGCACCGACCTGTTCGGCATGCAGACGATCGACTGGCTGGCGGAGACGGTCGGCCTCGGCGGTTCGGAGGGCTGAGCGGCCTGCGTTCCACTACGGTCGGACCCGTGGTGGACGACGACAAGCGGGACGGCAAGCGGCACGACGACGGCCGGCGGGACACCGGCGGAGGCACCGGGCCGGGCAAGCAGGGCAGGCAGCCGGAGGGTCCCGGCTCCGCCGACGCGCAGGAACAGCGGCGGGACGATGTCGCGGCCGATGACTCCGTCGCAGCC
>CAYVJJ010000236.1:0-3104 GCA_964451655.1 uncultured Mycobacteriaceae bacterium
TGACCTCGGCGTTGAGCAGCCCCGGCTGCACCACCGCGGTGCGGGTGGCCGGGTCGACGGTGATGTCCCGCATCTTCTCCAGACTCAGCACGATGCACCCGTCGACAGCGCTGGATCCGCCGGACAGCCCGGTGCCCGCGCCGCGCGGCACCACGGGGACGCGGTGCTCGTCGGCCCAGCGCATGACGGCCTGCACGTCCTCGGTACAGGTGGCGCGTACGACGGCCAGCGGAGCACCGGCGTCCGGCTGCTTCGCCCAGTCCTGGCGGTAGCCCGCGGTGGTGTCCGGGTCGGTGAGCAGGGCGCCCGCGGGCAGTGCGGCGGCGAGCGCGTCGAGATGCTCCGGCCTGACGGGAGCCTGGCGGGCGGTGTCGGGCGTGGCTGAGTCAGCGGTCATGAGTGCTCCCGGTCGGACGGTGGATGCGCGCCCCACTGTAGGCGCACGTCGGCGGCACTCAGTCCACGGCGGTGAGCAGGGCGCCCCGCGCGGAGCGGATGAAGCGGCCGATCTCGGCGATGGCGTCGTGCCCCTCCGGGATCAGGTCCGCGAACACCTGGAACACGTGCGGCTGGTGGTCCCACACCTGCAACTCGCACGGCACACCGGCGGCGGCGAGCCGATCGGCCATCAGGGCCGCGTCCGCGTAGAGCATCTCGTGTGAACCCACCTGGATCAGCGTGGGCGGCAGCGCGCGCAGGTCCGCGTCCACCGGGCACACCCGCGGCGCCTGGCCCCGGGTTGTCATGGCGCGCTCGTCCAGGCGGTCCGAGAGCCGGGTGAGCGCGGGGACGGCGCGGCGCGGGAACATCGCGCAGTGCCGGGAGTTGCGGTGCGCCAGCTTGCGCGCGGGGTCCATCTCCGTCAGCGGCGAAAGCGCGACGATGCCCGCGGGGCCGGGGAGGCCGGCGTCGGCGATGGCCAGCGGCACTTCGAAAGACAAGTACCCCCCGGCCGAGTCGCCGGCCACCACGATGTCCTCGGCGCTGTAGCCGCTGTCCAGCAGCCAGCGGTAGGCGTCCACCCCGTCCGCGATGGCGTCGCTGATGGTGTTGTGCGGCAGCATGCGGTAATCCACGGCCAGCACGGACGACCGGCTCACCGCGGAGATGCGGGAGACCATGCGGCGGTGGCTGCGCAGCCCGCAGCACAGGAATGCGCCCCCGTGCAGGTAGAGGATCACGTGCTCGGCGGTGGCGCCCGGGCCCTGGATCCACTCCGCGTCGCAGTTCTGCAGCCGCACGGGCTGATGCTGCGTGCCGTCGACGGCGGGGAGCGCGGTGGCCGCGGCGTCGAGCATGCCCACCGGCCAGGGGAGGCGGCTGGTGTAGGACCACAGCGACAGTGTGGGGCGCGCGGTGAGCCGGAGCGCGTGCGAGACCAGCTGCGACTGGACGCTGGCGCCCCGCATGTGCTGGCGGCGGACCGTGGTGGCGGCACCCGCCGCGTCCGGGCGGCCGTCGGCGGAGAGTGCACCGGACTGCGCGAACGCGGCGGCCGAGTCCGCTCCCTGCCGGGACTGTGCACCGGCATCGATGAGCCGCAAGGTGTGGCTGCGGGTCATGGCGTCCTCCTCACTCCCTCGTCGCGCACCGCGGGCGGGGCCACGGCAAGACGCTCTGCGCTCCGCCCGGCCCGTCCGCGACCGCGGATCCCGGCCCGGTGGCGCGCCGGTGCCCTGCGCCGATGCAGGGCCGCGTGCAAACGATGCCACAGGTTCAGGTGTTGCGCATCACATCGTTACCAAATCGTTTAACGACCGTTCACTTCTTCTATGAGGGTTCATCGTCCGGGAATGCGCTCGCGCTACGGCGTAGGCGTCTGCGGTGGTGGGGCGCGGTACGGCGCGGCCGAACCTCCGGTAACCGTGTGACGGTTGTGGTGCAGGAGGCTCACGGTACGTCACGTGGCGGGGCGGAGCCACCCTGTTGTGGTTCGACACACGCGGGGTCCGCCGCGCGTCCGGCGTCGGGTGATGGGAGGATGAGCGGTGATCGAGTACGCCGCAGCGCTGCGGTGATGCTCCCTGAACTGGCAATTCCGTACTCGCATCGCGAGCGGACCGACCGAGGTGGATCACGATGTCGACGCAATCGACCGCACACGGCCCGCAGTCCAGCGCGGCCCCGACGGCCCCGACGCACCGCGCCCGCCGGCGTGGCCTTCGCACCGGCCTCCTGCGCGCCGGCACGGCACTCGTCGCGACCGTCGGCCTGGGTGCCGGCCTGGCGCTCACAGGCGGCGCCGCGAACGCGGAACCCGCACCGGGCCCGGTCGAGATGCCCGCACTGCCCGAGATCCCCGCGCCGCAGCTGCCCCAGGTGGAGATCCCGCCCGTGCAGGTGCCCGACGTACCGCTCCCCGGCGGCCAGAGCCTGCCCGATGCACTCGGCGAGGCGGGCATCCCCGTCACGCAGGGCCCGGACGGCGCGACGATCGGCCAGGCCGGCCCGCAGCCGCTGGCGCCCGCCAACTTCGCGACCCCGCAGATCACGCCCTCCGAGGGGGCCGTGGTGGGCGTCGCGCAGCCGATCGTCATCAACTTCCCCGAGCCGGTCACCGACCACGCCGCGGCCGAGAGGGCCATGCGCGTGACCACGGACAACGGCGTGACGGGTGCGTTCCACTGGTTCAGCGACACGCAGGTGCGCTGGCGGCCCGAGCACCTGTGGCCCGGCCACACGCAGGTGACGGTGGAGGCCGGCGACGCGGTCCGGCACTTCACCATCGGCGATGCGATCATCGCCACCGCCGACGATGCCACCAAGACCATCACGGTCACCCGCGACGGCCAGGTGGTGCGGACCATGCCCACGTCGATGGGCAAGCCGGGGCACGAGACCCCCAACGGCGTCTACACCGTGGGCGAGCGGTTCCGGACGATGATCATGGACTCGTCCACGTACGGGGTGCCGGTCGACTCGCCGGAGGGCTACCGGCTGGAGGTCGAGTACGCCACGCGCATGTCCAACAGCGGCATCTTCCTGCACGCCGCACCGTGGTCCGTGGGCGCGCAGGGCAACACCGACGTCAGCCACGGGTGCCTCAACGTGAGCACCGAGGACGCCAAGTGGTTCTTCGAGAACGCCCAGCCCGGTGACGCCGT
>CAYVJJ010000236.1:3204-4575 GCA_964451655.1 uncultured Mycobacteriaceae bacterium
AGCTTGGGCAGCGACGCGCCCAGCAGCACCCAGCCCAGGACCTGGCCGACGAGCGCGAGCGCGGCCAGCCATCCCACGGCTCCCCAGCCCGGGGTGAGGTCGATGCCGCCCCATGCGGTGCCGAACGCCGTGCCGACGACGCCGGCGGCGATGGTGGTGACGAAGACCTGCGAGTTCGGTCCGCCGCCGGGCTCCGTGCCGGTGCGCCCGATGATGATGATGTAGCCCGCGTACGCCACGCCCGACAGCAGCCCGAGCACCGTGCCGGCCAGCGGATCGGAGCCGGTGCCGGACTCGCCGCCCAGCACACCGCCCGCGAGCGCGATGCCGACGAACATCACCGGGACTGCGGCGACGAAGCGCAGCGGGATCCGGTCGCGGAAGAACGCCCAGGCCAGCAGCGGCACTACGAGCACCTGGACGTTGTTGAGGATGGTGGCGATGCCGGCGCCCACCATCGCGATCGACTGGGTCCACAGGGCGAAGTCCAGGCCCAGGAAGATGCCGCCGAGGGTGTGGAGCGCGACGGTGCGGCGGGTCGGGGTCCCGTTGCGGCGGATCTCCGCGTAGGCGAGGAACGCCAGCGGCACTATCGCCAGCAGGCAACGGTAGAAGACCACCGTGGCGGTGGACGAGTCCGCGAGCTTGGTGAACACCGCCGTCAGTGAGATCGACGCGGCGCCGGCGGCGGCGACCACCCGCGGGTCCACGGCGGCGCGTGCGGGGCCCCCCGTCGGGCCGGGTGCCGCGGCGGCGGTGGCGGGTGCCGGGGCGGCGGGCGCGACGGCGCGCGACGGGGTGCGGAAGGCCATGTCTCTATGCTGTCGCCGTGAACCATTCAGCACAAGTGACGATTTTTCAACGATAAGCATAACTGTCTGTCATGTAGTGTGGCGACATGCTGAACGTGGAGCGGCTGCGCGCCCTGTGCAGCGTGGCGGACCTGGGCACGCTGGCCGCTGCTGCGGAGGCCCTGCACATCACGCCGTCGGGCGTCTCCCAGCAGCTGGGACGGCTGGAGAAGGAGCTGGGCGTCGCGGTGATCGAGCGTGAGGGGAGGGGGGTGCGCCTCACCGACGCCGGCACTCTCCTGGCACGGCGCGGCCACCGGATCCTGTCGCTGCTCGAGCGGACGGAGTCGGAGGTGGCGTCCCTGCACGGCGAGGTCGTCGGCGCGTTGCGGCTGGGGGCGTTCGTCTCCGCCAGCCGCACGGTCCTGCCGCGGGCGGTCGCGGACCTGCAGCATCGGCACCCGCACCTGGAGGTCACGCTCACCGAGGGGGAGGCGGAGCAACTGATGCCGCAGGTGCTGCGTCGGCAACTGGACCTGGCGGTGGTGGACAGCTGGTCGACGCTGCCGCTGGAGATCCC
>CAYVJJ010000237.1:0-4555 GCA_964451655.1 uncultured Mycobacteriaceae bacterium
CGGCGCGGGTCACCGCGGCAGGCCCGCGGCGGCCGCTGTGTCGAGGAACCACACCGTCCGCTCCGACCCGGCGGCGCCGGCCGAGGGGACATCCGCGGGGGAGGCCCCGCCCAGTGCGGCCGCCGCCGCGTCGGCCTTGGCGGCGCCGGCCACCAGCAGCCACACCTCCCGCGCCCGCGCGACCATCGGCAGCGTCAGGGTGATACGTGTGGGCGGAGGCTTGGGGCAGTCACGCACGGCGACCACCGTCGGCGACGTCTCCGCCACCGCGGGCGAGTGCGGGAAGATCGAGTTGACGTGCCCTTCCCCGCCCATCCCCAGCAGGTGCAGATCGAACGCGTCCACGGGCTCGACGAGGCGTGCATAGTGCCGTGCGGCCCCGTCGACATCGCCGCGGAACCGACCGGAGTCCGCGGGCATCGCATGCACCAGCGACTCGTCCACCGGCACATGGGAGAGCAGCGCCTCGCGCGCCTGGCGCTCATTGCGGTCGGCATCGTCGTGCGCGACGAACCGCTCGTCCCCCCAGAAGAACTCGACCTTCGGCCAGTCGATGTCGGCGGTGCGCAGCGCTGCGAGCAGGCCGATACCGGCTCCGCCGCCGGTGAGCACGACCCGCGCGCGGCCGCGCTCGGCGATGGCCCGGGCCACGAGTGCGGTGAAGCGTCCGGCCGCCGCCGCGATGATGCCGTCCTGGTCGTCCTCCCGGACGATCTGCGTGGTCATTCCCTCTCCCTTCCGCCCGCCGCCCGGGATCGGCAGCGAGCGCGGTCAGCGCAGGTATCCGCCGCGTGATTCCCGCTGAGTGTCCTGCCCGCCATCCGGATCCTGAAGGTATTCCACGTCGGCCGCCCCGGCGAGGGCGGCCTCGTAGATCTCGTCGGGGTCCAGCCGACGCAGCTCCTCGGCCAGGCAGTCCCATTCGTGACGGTGCGCCAGAGCGACGCGGCTGTCCTTCTCGCCGGGGCGGCGGAGGACTGCAACCGTGTCGGTATCCCTGAGCAACTCCACCGCGCGCGAACCCGAGCGCAATACCGCGCCTTCGGTTCCGTCACGCCGCGTCACCGGCACCTGCAGGGCCGCGGCGAGCCACCCGGCCAGCAGGTCTGCGGACGGATCACCGGCCGGTCCGGTGACCTCGGCGCGGTCGATCGGGGCGAACTCCGGGTGCTCGATCGCCGTCGCGAGCAGCGCCCGCCACTGTGTGATCGCCGGCCAGGCCAGGTCGGTGTCCCCGCTCGCATAGCCCTCGCGGCGGCGCCGCAGCAGAGTACGGGGCATGCTCGTGGACGGGCCGGTGATGCGCCGCAGGGCGATCCGCCCGAGCGGGTCCTCCACCGGCACGTCCGGTCCGTCGCCGGGCCACCACGTGACGATGGGGGTGTCCGGGAGCAGGAAGGGCGTCACCACGCTGTCGCTGTGCGCGGACAAGGCGCCGTGCAGGCGCAGCACGACCACCTCCGACGCCCCCGCGTCCGCCCCCACCCGGATCTGGGCGTCGACGGCGTCGCGCTCGGATCGCCGGTGGTGCACGACGACGATGATGCGGCACGGGTGCTCGCGGCTGGCCTCGTTGGCGGCCTCGATCGACCGTTCGGTGTCGGCGTCGTCGTCCACGCCGACGATCAGCGTGAGCACGCGCCCGAGGGTCACGGCGCCGCCCGCCTCACGCACCTCGTAGAGGCGCTGGATGACGTCCTTGGTGGTGGTCCCCGGCAGATCGACGATCATGGGCGGCGCCACTCCCTTCCGGACCGGCGCATCATGGCGTCCGCCGACGCGGGGCCCCATCCGCCGGACTCGTACGGTTCAGGCGCACCCGACGCGGCCCAGGCTTCCAGCACCGGTTCGAGGATCGCCCACGACAGCTCCACCTCTTCGCCCACCGGGAACAGCGACGGTTCACCCAGCAGCACGTCGAGGATCAGCCGCTCGTACGCCTCGGGCGACGACACGGTGAACGCCTGGCCGTAACTGAAGTCCATGTTGACGTCACGGACCTCCATGGACGAGCCCGGCACCTTGGAGCCGAAACGCACGGTGATCCCCTCGTCGGGCTGCACGCGGATGACCATCGCGTTCTGGCCGAGCTCCTCGGTCATGGTCGAGTCGAACGGCAGGTGCGGCGCCCGGCGGAACACGACGGCGATCTCGGTGACCCGGCGCCCGAGGCGTTTGCCCGTCCTGAGATAGAAGGGGACCCCGGCCCACCGGCGTGAATCGACCTCCAGGGTGATCGCCGCGAAGGTCTCGGTGGTCGACCCCTCGGCGAACCCCTGCTCCTCCAAGAGTCCGCACACCTGCTCGGAGCCCTGCCAGCCTGCCGCATAGCGGCCGCGCGCGGTGGTGTCCGACAGGGGAGCGGCCAGCCGCGTCGCCGACAGGACTTTGATCTTCTCGGCCTGGATGGCGCGGGGTTCGAAGCTGACCGGCTCCTCCATGGCGGTCAGCGCCAGCAACTGCAGCAGATGGTTCTGGATGACGTCCCGTGCCGCCCCGATGCCGTCGTAGTACCCGGCCCGGCCGCCCAGCCCGATGTCCTCGGCCATGGTGATCTGCACGTGGTCGACGTAGTGCGAGCTCCACAGCGGATCGAACAGCTGGTTCGCGAAGCGCAACGCCAGGATGTTCTGGACCGTCTCCTTGCCCAGGTAGTGGTCGATGCGGAAGACGTTCCGCTCGTCGAACACCTCGGTGATGGCCGCGTTGAGTGCACGAGCGCTGGCCAGATCATGGCCGAAGGGTTTTTCGATCACCACCCGGCGCCACTGGTCGCGGTCGTCGGCCGGCCCCGCCGGACCCCGGTCCGGCATCCCGCCCGAGAGCATTCCGCCGCCGGAGAGGTGCGCGCCGTCGGTGCGTGCGCGCGGACCCGGACCGCCGGCGCGGCGCTCCTGCGCGAGCCCGTGAGCGTCGAGGTGCGTGCACACCGCGGGGAACGAGCCGGGCGGGATCGCCAGGTAAAAGGCGTAATTACCGGCGGTGCCGCGCTCGGAGTCGAGCGCGCCGAGGGTGTCCGCCAGCCGCCCGTACGCGGCGTCGTCGTCGAAAGCGCCGCCGACGAAGCGGGTGCCTTCGGCGAGGCGCTCCCACACCGCCTGCGAAAAGCGGCTGCGGGTGCGGCCCTCGATGGATTCGAGGACGAACTCCCGGAACTGCTCATCGGTCCAGTCGCGGCGCCCGAACCCCACCAGCCCGAAGCCCGGCGGCAGCAGTCCCGCCGCGGCCAGGTCGTACACCGACGGCAGCAGCTTCTTGCGGGCCAGGTCGCCGGTCACGCCGAAGATGACCAGGCTGCACGGGCCCGCGATGCGCGGAAGCCGACGGTCGCGCGGATCACGCAGGGGATTATTGTGCGGGGCGGCGGACGCCGGGCCCTCCGGTGACAGGCGCACCCGTCAGCGCGCGGCGTCGAGCTGACCGGTGACCGACTCCTGCAATTCGGTCCACGAGACGTCGAACTTCTGCACGCCCTCACGCTCGAGAAGGGCGAAGACGTCCGCCACGTCGACCCCGGCGGCGGCGAGCGCGTCGAAGTGCTCCTGCGACTCGGCGCCGCGCCCGCTGACGGTGTCCCCGTCCACCTCGCCGTGGTCCGCGAACGCCTCCATCGTCTTCTCCGGCATGGTGTTCACCGTTCCCGCACCGACGAGGCCGGTGATGTAGAGCGTGTCGGGATAGTCGGGGTTCTTCACCCCGGTCGACGCCCACAGCGGACGCTGCACGGTGGCGCCCTTCTCGACCAGCGCCTCCCAGCGGGCGTTCGTGTCGGTGAACACCTCCTGGAACGCGGCGTAGGCGAGCCGTGCGTTGGCCAGCCCCGCCCGGCCGCGCAGGGCGAGGGCCTCCTCGGTGCCGATCGCGTCGAGCCGCTTGTCGATCTCGCTGTCGACACGGGAGACGAAGAACGACGCCACGGAATGGATCGACGCGAGGTGGTGCCCCGCCTCCGCGGCGGTCTCCAGACCCGCGAGGTAGGCCTCCATCACCTCCCGGTAGCGCTCCACGGAGAAGATCAGGGTCACGTTGACCGACACGCCCTCGCCGATCACCCGGGTGATCGCCGGAATGCCGGCGCTGGTGGCCGGGATCTTGACGAGCAGGTTCGGCCGGTCCACCGTCTTCCACAGGTCCAGCGCCTGTGCCACAGTGCCGTCGGTGTCCGCGGCGAGCGTGGGGTCCACCTCGATCGAGACGCGCCCGTCGACGTGCCCGGACGCGTCGTACTGGGGCCGCAGCACGTCGCACGCGCGCCGCACGTCATCAGTGGTGAGCTCGCGGATGGCGTCGGCCGTGCCGCCGCCCCGAGCGGCGATCCGGGCGATCTGCGCGTCGTAGGCGGTGCCCTTGGACAGGGCCCCCGCGAAGATCGTGGGGTTGGTGGTCACGCCGACGACGCTGCGCGTCTGCGCAAGTTCGGCGAGGTTGCCGCTGTCGAGCCGGTCGCGTGAGAGGTCGTCGAGCCAGACGGAGACCCCCGCGTTGCTCAACGCTTCGAGCCGTTCATTGGTCGCCATGTCGGGTCCTCCTCAGGCCTCGCGGTTGACGTTGCTGC
>CAYVJJ010000238.1:0-4550 GCA_964451655.1 uncultured Mycobacteriaceae bacterium
TCATGGTTGATGAGGCAGACCTTGATCTCACCACGGTAACCCGCATCGATGGTGCCCGGGGTGTTCACGATGGACAACCCGGTGCGTGCGGCGAGCCCCGACCGCGGATGCACCAGCCCCACGGTGCCGACCGGCAGCGCCACCGCGATCCCGGTCCCCACCAGCGCGCGTTCGCCCGGCTCGAGCCGAAGGCCGGAGGCCGCGCACAGGTCCACCCCGGCATCACCGGGGTGGGCCCGCCGGGGCAACGGCAGTCCCGGATCCAGGCGGCGCAACGGGACAGGCTCCCCAGCGCCCGACGGTGCGGGGGACGCTGCCACGGCGTCCGTCTGCGGAGCAGTGCTTTCGGTCCCGGCGGGCCGGTCGCGGCCGGCGGGGACTGCGGAATCGGTCGACACAGACGGCCAGACTATCCTGGGGGGCGTGCCTGATGCTTCACAGTCCACCGACACCCCCCGCCCGGCGCGGCGCACGACGGTATTCCGTGAGCGCATGTGGATTCCGGTGTGGTGGTGGATCGTCGGTGCCGCCATCGCCGCGCTCGTCGGCTATGAACTGCATCTGGCGTTCCGCTCCGTGCCCGAGTGGGTGCTGATGGTGGCGCTGCAGCCGGTCTCGATCGCCGTAGGACTCTGGCTCAGCCGCTGGCGGGTGACCGTCACGGAGGAGCCCGGCCCCGACGGCGCCGCGCGGCGCGAACTCCACATCCCCGGGCGAGCGCACCTGCCGCTGCAGGTGGTCGCGCGCTCCGTGGTGGTCCCCGCCTCCGCCAAGCGGTCCGCCATGGGCCGCCAGCTGGACCCGGCCGCCTTCGTCTTCCAGCGCCCCTGGGTGGGGCCGTTGGCGCTGATCGTGCTCGACGACCCGGACGACCCCACCCCGTACTGGCTGGTGAGTTCCCGCAACCCGCAGCGGCTGCTCGACGCGCTCGGCGCCCCGCAGGAGTCCATCCACGACGGGGCGGCCGCGCAGGGCGGGGACAGCGCCTCCGGCTGAGCGCCCGGTCGCAGCGCACCCTGCCGTGCGCCCCGGACGATGCGGACGCCCCGGCAGCATCCTCGGTCTGCGAGGACCCGGCCGGGGCGTCGTGTGCTCCGCGGTTCCGGGGCCGCTCCGCATGCATCATGCGCCGCGGCCCCAGGCCGTGCATCAGCCGGCGCAGTCGCGGCAGAGCATCTGCCCGTCCGGGGTCACCTCCGCCAGCCGCGACCGATGGTGCACCAGGTAGCAGCTGCTGCAGGTGAACTCATCCTGCTGCTTCGGAACCACACGCACCGACAGCTCTTCGCCGGAGAGGTCCGCACCCGGCAGCTCGTAGGATTCGGTGGTCTCGCCGTCATCCACATCGGCCGACGCGGCCTGCGCGTCGCCGCGCCGCGACTTCAGCTCCTCCAGTGAGCTCTTCCCTACTTCGTCCGAGTCGGTACGCCTGGGAGCGTCGTAGTCGGTAGCCATTGTTCCTTCCCCTGCCTCGCCGCACGGTGTCGCCGTGCCTCATGCTCGTGTCGAACGCGAACGCTCTGCCGATCGCGCCGGGTTCGAACGCCTTGGCTGCATAACGCGCAGCTACCACGTTTTGTGCCCGTGCATGTAGGAAACGCGCGGTGATGTTCATCACCGGTCCGTTGCGGCGTCACGGGCCCGCAGCACCCGGATCGGCCGGTCCGGGCGGCAAGACGATAACGAACGGTTCCGCACCGCGCACCACCGGCCCCGCAATCGCCCTCCCCGGCGCCCTCCGGCGTGGCCTCACATCCTGCACAACACCCGGAACCGACCGGATTCATCCGCACGGGGTGTGTCGGCCTGCCGGGCGCGGTCGCCGCGCATAAGGTGGTGTCCACGCGACGACGATGCCGACCCGGCATCGACGGGAACCGGTGGCGCAAGGAAAGGCCCCAGCACGTGGTTGCACTGATCACCAACGGTCACTCGACCGACTGGCGCGGCCGTCCGTTCCGGCGCCGCCACCCGCTGCCCGGCCTCATCATGGCGGCGATCCTGGTCGTGGTCGTGGCGATCGTCTGGATCGTCGCCTTCAATACCGACAGCAGCGATGCCGGCGCCGCTGCATGCAACCCTCCGGACCCGGGCGGCGCCCCCTTGGGGCAGCATGCCGACGGATCGGTCCGGGACGCGGGTCCCGCCCCGTTGTGGGACACCCGTATACGCGTCTTCAACGCCAACGGCCAGAGCGGTCAGGCGGCGCACGTCGCCGCGGGGCTCAGCGACAAGGGGTTCCAGCCGGCCGCGGACAACGCCGTCGCCAACGATCCGGTCTACATCAACCAGACGCTGCAGTGCCAGGGGCAGATCCGGTTCGGGCCCGAAGGGGAGGCCGCGGCCAACGCGCTGTGGCTCGTGGTGCCCTGCGCCGAGCTGATCCGCGACGACCGCACCGACAACACCGTCGATCTGGCCCTCGGCACACTGTTCAACGATCTGTCCGGCAACTCGGACGCCGAGGCGGTCCTCAAAGCGCTCCGGGTGCCGGAGGGCGCACCCGCCCCGGAGATCGACCCGGCGCTCATCAAGGGCGCGCACGCCGCGCGCTGCTGACCGGCAGGACGCCCGGCCGGGACCGATCCTCCCCTCCCCCGCGCGTCCTGCACGCGCGGGGGTTCAGCCGACCGGGATCGGGTCCAGCCCTCCGGCATCCGCGAGGATCCGCCGCAGCGCGTCCGCGATGCCCGGCGCCGACGCCAGCGTCACCGCCCCCTCACCGCTCGACGAGTCGGGGCCCGGCACGTGCACCACCGCACCGGCCTCGCCGGCGATCAACGCTCCCGCCGCCCAGTCCCACGGGCTCAGGCCGTGCTCGAAGTGCGCGTCCACGAGCCCTGCGGCCACCATGCACAAGTCCAGCGCACCCGCCCCGATGCGCCGGATGTCCCGGACCTGCGGCAGCAGCTCGGCGATGATGCGCCCCTGCCGCACCCGGCGCTCGCGTTCGTAGCCGAAACCTGTGGCCACGAGCGCCAGCGCCGGATCCGCCACCCGGTTGGCCCGCAACGGCAACACCGTGCCGTCGGGCAGCGTCAGGTGGGCGCCCCCGCCCTCGCATGCGCTGTACAAGCGCCCGCCCGAGACGTCCACGACGGCGCCGGCCACCGAACGGCCGTCGACCTGCGCGGCCAGCGAGACCGCGTAGGCCGGGATCCCGTAGAGGAAGTTCACGGTGCCGTCGATCGGGTCGACCACCCACCGCACCTGTCCGGGGCGGGCCGCGGCGCCTCCGGCCTCCTCGCCGAGGATGACGTCGCCGGGGCGCAACCGCGCCAGCATCGACCGGACGAGGTCCTCCGACTCCGTGTCGACGACGGTCACGGGGTCCGTGGGCGTGCTTTTGGCCCGCACCGCGCCGTCCGCGCTCTGCGGACCCGGGCCGGAGAAGACCTCCGGCCGGCGCGCGCGCACGTGCGCCGCCGCCGCCTGGGCCACCTCCACGGCCACCGTCAGCAGCGCCGGCGGATCGGCATCGGCCCCGTCCCCCGCGCGCGTATCGGCGCCGGGCCCGTAACGGTTCTCCGGGCGGTCCACGAATCCACTCACCCGACCATCGCAGCACACCGCCCTCGGCGACGCGCCCATGGGTACGGTGAGTCCGACGACGGCAGAGGCGGCAGGAAGGGGGACGCGCGATGGACGAACGGCCCGCACGGGGCGTGCCAGGCCCGCACGAGGTCGCGTTCGGCGTGGACATCGGCGGCAGCGGAATCAAGGGCGCGATCGTGGACCTGCGCTCCGGCGAGTTCGCAGGCCCGCGCATCAAGATCCGCACGCCCTCCCCCGCCACCCCGGACGCCGTGGCCGGCACCGTGCGGCAGATCGTCGACCGCGCGGGGTGGGAGGGCCCTGTCGGGATCACTCTGCCGTCGGTGGTCCGAGGCGGGATGGTGCGCACCGCCGCCAACATCGATCCGTCGTGGATCGGCGTGGACGCCGTCGGCCACTTCCGGAAGGTGCTCGGCGGTCGCGAGGTGATCGTGCTCAACGACGCCGATGCCGCGGGCCTCGCCGAGGACCGTTACGGCGCAGCGGCCGATGTGGACGGCGTCGTCATGCTGCTCACTTTCGGCACCGGCATCGGATCCGCCATCCTCAACCGCGGCGTGCTGGTGCCGAATACGGAGTTCGGCCACCTCGAGGTCGGCGGCAAGGAGGCCGAGCACCGGGCGGCGTCTTCGGTGCGCACCCGCGAGGACATGAGCTGGAAGCACTGGAGCGCGCAGGTCGACCGCGTCCTGGTCGCGATCGAGAACCTGGTCAACCCGGACGTGTTCATCGTCGGCGGCGGCATCAGCCGCGACTCGGACAAATGGGTACCGCGGCTGACCAACACCACGCCCGTCCGGGTGGCCTCGCTGCACAACCGTGCGGGCATCGTCGGCGCCGCTCTGATGTGCGAAGAGCCCCGGTCAGTGCTGCCCCGCTGAGCCCGCGGGAACGGCCCTGCGCCACCCGCGGCCACTCATGTCCGCAACCGGCGTCCGCTGTCGATCGTTACAATGGCACAAGGTCCGGCTCGTTCCGGAAGATCCGCTCAGCCT
>CAYVJJ010000239.1:0-4533 GCA_964451655.1 uncultured Mycobacteriaceae bacterium
AGCAGCGAGGAGTTCGGCTTCTTCGTGATCCTGCTGGCGGTGGCGGGCAACGAGACCACCCGCAACGCCATCAGCCACGGGATCCTCGCGTTCATGGACAACCCGGAGCAGTGGAAGATCTGGCGGGAGGAACGCCCCAAGACCATGGCCGACGAAGTGGTCCGCTGGGCCACCCCGGTGACGGTGTTCCAGCGCACGGCCACCACGGACGCGGAGCTGGGCGGCCAGCAGATCAAGAAGGGCGACCGCGTCGCGATGTTCTACATCTCCGGGAACCGCGACGAATCGGTGTTCGATGATCCGTACACCTTCGACATCACCCGTGATCCCAACCCGCATCTGGGATTCGGCGGGACCGGCGCGCATTTCTGCATCGGCACGCATCTGGCCCGCCTGGAGATCGAACTGATCTTCAACGCCGTCGCGGATGTGATGCCGGACATCACCAAGCTGGGCGAGCCGCAGCGTCTGGCCTCGGGGTGGCTCAACGGCATCAAGGAGCTGCAGGCGGATTTCACCGGCAAGTGCCCGGTGGCACACTGACACTCGGCGATACCCGAGGGGTGACGAGGGGCCCGGCGGTCTGCGGACGGCCGGGCCCCTCGTGCTGCCGCGGGGTCACCCGCCGGATTCGCGCTCCCAGGGGTCGTTGGCCCACAGGCTCTGCAACAGCGTCCGCACGGCCATCGCGCGGCGGTGGGCGTGCCCGGTGAGATCGTCGAATGCGCACTCGGGGTCCGCCGGCGGCCCCAGATGCGTGCATCCGCGGGGGCAGTCCTCCACGGCCGCGTCGAGGTCGGCGAACGCGCCGAGCACATCGTCGGGGGAGATGTGCGCAAGGCCGAACGAGCGCACCCCCGGGGTGTCGATCACCCACCCGCCGCCGGGCAGCGCCAGCGCCACCGACTGCGTGGACGTGTGCCGGCCCTTGCCGACCCCGGAGACCACGCCGGTCGCGCGGTCCGCGTCCGGGACGAGCCGGTTGACCAGGGTGGACTTGCCCACGCCCGAGTGGCCGATCAGCGCGCTCACGGTGCCGGTGAGCAGGTCCCGGACGGGTTCGAGAGGGTCGTCGCGTCCGCACGAGACCACGGGGACGTCCAGGTCGGCGAACGCGGCGGCGAACTCGTCGGGAGCGGCCAGATCCCCCTTGGTCAGGCACAGCACCGGACGCACCCCGCCGACGTAGGCGGCGACGAGCGCACGCTCGACGAACCCGGTGCGCGGCGGCGGGTCGGCCAGCGCGGTGACGATGAGCAGTTGCACGGCGTTGGCGACGACGATCCGCTCGTACGGGTCGGTGTCGTCGGCCGTGCGGCGCAGCACCGTGGAACGTTCGCGGACGCGCACGATGCGCGCCAGCGTGTCGGGGCGGCCGGACAGGTCGCCCACGACGTCGACCGTGTCGCCGACGACCACGGGGGTGCGGCCGAGCTCCCGGGCGCGCATCGCCACCACCCGGCGGTCCGGGTCCCCCGCCAGCGCGCAGCCCCAGCGGCCGCGGTCCTTGGAGACGACCATCCCGGCGACGGCGTCGCGGTGGTCCGGCCGTGTCTTGGTGCGCGGCCGCGACCCGCGCGACGGGCGCACGCGCACGTCCGACTCGTCGAAGTCCTGCGCCCTCCGGGGCCGCCGCGCCGCGCTCAGGAGCCCGTCCCCCGCGGATCGCCGCCCGCGAGCATGCGGGCCCACATGTCCGCGAACCCGGGCATCGTCTTGGCGGTGGTGGCGATGTCCTCCACCTGCACGCCGTCGACGCGCAGTCCCACGATCGCGCCTGCGGTGGCCATGCGGTGGTCGGCGTAGGAGCGCCAGGTCCCGGCCCGCAGCGGAGCGGGGGCGACGGCGAGGCCGTCGTCGAGCTCCTCGGCGGACCCGCCCAGCGCGGTGATCTCGGCGGCCAGCGCGGCCAGGCGGTCGGTCTCGTGGCCGCGCAGGTGACCGACACCGGTGAGCCGGGACGGGCCGTCCGCCAGAGCCGCCAGGGCGGCGACGGTGGGGGTCAGCTCGCCCGCCGCCCGCAGGTCCACGTCGATGCCGGTCAGGTGCTGCGGACCGTGGACGGTGAGGGCACCGTCGGCGAGTTCGACCCGGCAGCCCATGCGCTCGAGGATCCCGCGGATGGCGTCACCGGCCTGGGTTGTCGACTCCGGCCAGCGCGGCACCGTCACGCGGCCGCCGGTCGCGGCCGCCGCGGCGAGGAACGGCGTGGCGTTGGACAGGTCCGGCTCCACGTCCCGGTCGACCGCGCGGACGGGGGCCGGGGGGACCGTCCAGGTGTCGACTGCCCCGTCGGTGCGCGTGGCCTCGACCGGCACGCCCGCGTCCCGGAGCATCGCGACGGTCATGTCGATGTGGGGCATCGACGGTACGGGCGCTCCCCGGTGCCGCACCGTCAGTCCGCGCCGGAACCGTGCACCCGACAGGAGCAGGCCGGAGACGAACTGGGAGGAGCCGGAGGCGTCGATCTCCACAGCGCCCCCCTCGACTGCGCCGGTACCGACGACCGTGAACGGCAGCGCCTCGCCGGCGACACGGACACCCAGGTCGCGCAGCGCATCGAGCACCGCTCCCAGCGGACGGGTGCGTGCCTGCGGATCGCCGTCGAACTCCACCTCGCCCTCGGCGAGCGCCGCCACCGGCGGCACGAAGCGCATCACCGTGCCGGCCAGGCCGCAGTCGACCGCCCCGCCGTGCAGCGTGCCCGGACGCACGAGGAGCCGGGTGGGGTCGGCGCCCTGCCCGCCGGGCACGATCCGCGTACCCAGCGCCTGCAGTGCGGCGATCATGAGGTCCGTGTCGCGGCTGCGGAGGGCCCCGGAGATCACGGACGGGCCGTCCGCGAGCGCGGCGAGGACCAGGGCGCGGTTGGTGATGGACTTGGACCCGGGCAACTCCACGACGGCATCGACGGGCCCGGCGGTGACGGGCGCACTCCACAGGCTCATGGGTCCATCTTGGCCCATGGCGGCGGATGCCGCGGTCACGGCCGTACCGGGGGGACCGGCCGCGGCTCCGCGGCGCGGGCGACGGCGGCGCCACGGTGCGGGCATCAGCCGGTGGTGATGCGCGCGGTGACCGCGTCGCACAGCGCGATGAGGTCCTGCGGGCGCAGCTCCAAGTCGAGGCCGCGTCGTCCCGCGCTGCAGAGTATGCGGTCGAACCGCAGCGCGGACTCGTCCACGACGGTGGGCAGCCGTCTGCGCTGGCCGAGCGGCGAGATGCCGCCGACGACGTAGCCGGTTGCGCGTTCGGCCTCCGCGTGGTCCGCCATCGCGGCCCGGCGGGCGCCGAGCGCCCTGGCCGCGGCTTTGAGCGACAGTGCCGCAGGCACCGGGAGCACCGCGACCGACAGCGTGCCGTCGGCCTTGATCAGCAGCGTCTTGAAGATCTGATCAGGGGAGACGTCGAGGTCCCGCGTCAGCGCCCGGACGGCCTCCGCGCCGAAGGTCCGCACGTGCCGATCGTGCGCGTACTCATGCACACGGTGCTCGATGCCCGCTTGCCCCGCGGCGACGGTGGCGGGCGTGGAGGTCCCGGACATGTCCCCACACTAAGCCGCGGCGATGACCGTTCCGGGAACACGACACGCCGTGACGCTGTTGCACCGTACGAGGCCCCGGGGCCCGCGCGGCCGCGACGGCGGCGGGAACCGCAGGAGGGGCCGTGCGGCACACCCTGTGAGGAGGACCGGAGCATTGAGCGTGACGTGCATGGAGCGTCCCGGACGGACGGGCGGGCTGATGACGGTAGCCTCGGCACCGGAGACCATCGAAGGGACGCAAGTGTCGAGATCCGAGGAGACGGCCGCCGCTGACGCGGCCGAGCCGACCGAGGCGACGGAGACGGACGCCCAGCTGGCCGAGCGCTTCGAGCGCGACGCCATGCCGCTGCTGGACCAGCTCTACGGCGCGGCACTGCGGATGACGCGCAACCCGGCCGACGCCGAGGACCTGGTGCAGGAGACGTACCTGAAGGCGTATTCGGCCTTCCGGTCGTTCCGCAAGGGCACCAATCTCAAGGCGTGGCTGTACCGGATCCTCACGAACACCTACATCAACGGCTACCGCAAGAAGCAGCGCCGGCCCGCCCAGTACCCCACGGACGAGATCACCGACTGGCAGCTGGCCGCCACCGCCGAGCACACCGCCGAGGGGCTCAAGTCGGCCGAGCTCGAGGCGCTCGAGTCGATGCCGGACGACAACATCAAGAACGCGCTGCAGCAGCTCCCGGAGGACTTCCGGATGGCGGTGTACTACGCGGACGTCGAGGGCTTCCCGTACAAGGAGATCGCCGAGATCATGGATACGCCCATCGGCACCGTGATGTCCCGGCTCCACCGCGGGCGCAAGCAGCTGCGCGGGCTGCTGGCGGAGGTGGCGCGCGAGCACGGCATCGACACCGGCACGTCGGGATCGAAGAAGACGAAGGCCGGCAGCGGCGTGGCCACGAAGGCGGCGGCGGACGCGGCCCCGGCAGGGCAGGAGAACGAGCGATGACCGGCGAAGGACCCGACGAGCTGGACTGCTCCGC
>CAYVJJ010000240.1:0-4517 GCA_964451655.1 uncultured Mycobacteriaceae bacterium
GCAGCGCGGCGTAGGTGGACTCGTCGGGCCCCTTGCCGCCGTGCACCTTGTTGCGGGCGGCGCTGACCAGGTCGCCCAGCACGGACGACGCAGTGGGTCCGCCGCCCGCGCCCTGCCCGTAGAACATCAGCCGTCCGGCCGCCTCCGCTTCGACGACGACCGCGTTGAAGGCGCCGTCGACGTTCGCCAGCGGGTGCGTCAGCGGCACCAGAGCCGGGTAGACCCGGGCCGAGACCCAGTCCCCGCCGTCGGCCACGTCCGGCCGTCCCGGCACCCTCTCGCACATCGCCAGCAGCTTCACCGTGCAGCCGACGGCGCGCGCGGACGCCAGATCCGCCGCGGTGATGGCCGAGATCCCCTCGCGGTAGACATCCGCGGCGGTGACACGGGTGTGGAACGCCAGCGACGCGAGGATGGCGGCCTTCGCCGCGGCGTCATAGCCCTCGACGTCCGCCGTCGGATCGGCCTCGGCATAGCCCAGGCGCCCGGCGTCCGCCAGCGAATCGGCGTAGTCGGCACCGGTGGCGTCCATCGCGGACAGGATGTAATTCGTGGTGCCGTTGACGATGCCGACGACGCGGTCGACCCGGTCGCCCGCCAGCGACTGCATCAGCGGGCGCACAACGGGGATCGCGCCCGCCACCGCCGCCTCGAAGTACAGGTCCACGTCCGCGGTCTTGGCGGCCGACGCCAGTTCGCCGGTGTAGTCGGCGAGCAATGCCTTGTTGGCCGTCACCACCGATTTTCCCGCCTGGAGGGCCGAAAGGATCAGCGTGCGCACGGGCTCGATGCCGCCGATCACCTCCACCACGATGTCGACGTCGTCCCGATCGACCAGGCCCTGGGCGTCGGTGGTCAGCAGCTCCTCCGGCACGCCGCGGTCCGGCCCGACGCTGCGCACCGCCACGCCGCGCAGCACCAGCGGCGCCCCCACCCGCGCCTCGAAGTCGGCGGAGGCGGTGCGGAGAAGGCGCACGACCTCGCTGCCGACGTTGCCGAGACCGAGTACCGCCACGCCGATTTCCCGGTGGGCCATCAGTTACACCTCCAAGCTGAGCAGGTCGTCCACGGTTTCCCGACGCAGGATCAGGCGTGCTTCACCGGCGCGCACCGCCACCACCGCGGGGCGGGTGATCAAGTTGTACCGGCTGGACATCGAATAACAGTAAGCGCCGGTCGCCGCGACGCCCAGCAGGTCTCCCGGAGCCAGATCCTCCGGCAGCCAGGCGTTGCGCACCACGATGTCTCCGGATTCGCAATGCTTGCCGACGACCCGCGACACGGCCGGCGGCGCCTCCGACGCGCGCGACACGAGCCGGACGTCGTACTCCGCGTCGTACAGCGCGGTGCGGATGTTGTCGCTCATGCCGCCGTCGACACTCACGTACCGTCGCTGCAGGCCCGCGCCGACCGTCACGGGCTTGACCGTCCCGACGTCGTACAGCGTAACCGTACCGGGCCCCGCGATGGCGCGACCGGGCTCCACGGTGAGACGCGGCGCCGGCACCCCGGCGGCCTCCGCCTCCGCGGCCACGATCGCCGAGAGCTTGCCGGCCAGTTCGGCGACGGGAGGCGGGTCCTCCGCGGGCGTGTAGGCGATGCCCAGGCCGCCACCGAGGTCGACCGTGTCGAGCTGCCGGGTCCGTTCCGCGCCGAACTCCTCGACGATATCCCGGAGCAGCCCGATCACCCGGTGCGCGGCGAGCTCGAAGCCGTCGATCTCGAAGATCTGGGACCCGATGTGGCTGTGCAGCCCCACCAGACGCAGATTCGCCGTCGCGAACACCGCGCGCACGGCCGCCATCGCGTCGCCGGTGGACAGCGAGAAGCCGAACTTCTGGTCCTCGTGAGCGGTGGCGATGAACTCGTGCGTGTGCGCCTCGACGCCCACGGTGACCCGGATGAAGACGTCCTGGACCACGCCCGCCGCGCCGGCGACAGCCTCGAGGCGCTCGATCTCCTGCAGCGAGTCGACCACGACCCGGCCGACGCCCGCCGCCACCGCGGCCTCCAGTTCGGACACCGACTTGTTGTTTCCGTGCATGGTGATCCGGTCCGCGGGGAAACCGCCGTGCAGCGCGACGGAGAGCTCACCGCCGGAGGCCACGTCCATCGAAAGCCCCTCGTCGTCCACCCACCGGGCGATCTCGGCGGACAGGAACGCCTTGGAGGCGTAATGGACGTTGGCGGCGCCGCCGAACGCGTCCGCCATCTCACGGCAACGCCCCCGGAAGTCGTCCTCGTCCACCACGAACAGCGGCGTGCCGAAACGCGCGGCCAGCTCCGTCACCGGCACCCCCGCCAGGCGCACCTCGCCGTCCGCGCCCCGCTCGCATCCGCGCGGCCACACCTTCGGCGGGATGCGGGAGGCGTCCTCGGGGCTCGCGGGCCGTTCCGGAAGCCCGTCGGCGTGCGCTGGTTCCACGTGTTCCTCTCCTGCCGGGTGCGCGTTCACATCTTCTCCGGTGCCGTGACGCCCAGCAGGTCCAGCCCGTTCGCCACCACCTGGCGCGCCGCGGTGCACAGCGCCAGGCGCGCCGAATGCACCGGCGCCGCCTCCTCGTCGCCGCGCGGAAGCACCCGGCACGAATCGTAGAAACGGTGATAGGCGCCCGCGAGCTCCTCCAGGTAACGGGCGACGCGGTGCGGCTCGCGCAGTTCGGCGGCGGTCGCCACCACGCGCGGGAACTCGCCGAGCGTGCGGATGAGCTCGCCCTCGCGGGGGTGGTCGAGCAGGTCCAGGTGCGCCGCGTCCGCCACCACACCGAGATCCGCCGCATTGCGCGCCAGCGACGACAGGCGGGCGTGGGCGTACTGGACGTAGTACACGGGGTTGTCGTTGCTGCGGCTCGCCCACAGCGCCAGATCGATGTCGATCGACTGGTCCACCGACGAGCGGATGAGCGCATAGCGTGCCGCGTCGACGCCGATCGCCTCCACCAGGTCGTCCAGGGTGATGACCGTTCCGGCGCGTTTGCTCATCTTCACGGCCGCACCGTCGCGCACCAGGTTGACCATCTGACCGATGAGCACCTCGACCGTGGCCGGATCGTCGCCGAAGGCCGCGGCCACCGCCTTGAGCCGGCCGATGTAACCGTGGTGGTCCGCCCCGAGCATGTAGATGCACAGGTCGAACCCGCGGGCGCGCTTATCGCGCAGGTAGGCGATGTCCCCGGCGATGTAGGCCGCGTTGCCGTCGCTCTTGATCACGACGCGGTCCTTGTCGTCGCCGAAGTCGCTGCTGCGCAGCCACCACGCGCCGTCCGCCCGATAGAGGTTCCCGGCCGCCTTGAGCTCCTCGACGGAGCGGTCCACCGCGCCGGAGTCGAACAGCGAATTCTCGTGGAAGTACACGTCGAACCGGGTGCCGAACTCGGCCAGTGTGCGCTTGATGTGGTCGAACATCAGCTCCACGCCGATCGAGCGGAACACCTCCGCGCGCTCGTCCACCGGCAGCTCCGGCGCCTCCGGCCGCCGCCGGAGGACGTCGGCGGCGATGTCGGAGATGTACTGGCCCGCATACCCGTTCTCGGGGGTGGGCGCACCGGTGGCGGCCGCGATGAGCGACTCGGTGAACCGGTCGATCTGCGATCCGTGGTCGTTGAAGTAGTACTCGCGCGTCACCTCGGCGCCCTGTGCCGTGAGCACGCGCCCGAGCGCATCGCCCACGGCCGCCCAGCGGGTGCCCCCGAGGTGGATGGGCCCGGTGGGATTGGCCGAGACGAACTCCAGGTTGATGCGGCACCCGGTCAGGGCGGTGCCGGCGCCGTAGGCCGCCCCCCGCTCGAGCACCCGCGCGACGATCGCGCCCTGCGCCGCCGCGCCCAGCCGGATGTTGATGAATCCCGGACCGGCGATCTCCGCCCCCGCGATCCCGTCCGACTCGGCGAGCGCACCGGCGATGGCCTCGGCCAGCTCGCGGGGCGGGCGTCCGGCCTTCTTGGCGATCCGCATGGCGATATTGCTGGCGTAGTCGCCGTGCTCCGGGTTGCGCGGGCGCTCCACCGTCACCGTCTCCGGGACGACGGAAACGTCCAGGTCGGCGGCGGTCAGCACCCGCACAGTGGCGGCACGGACGAGTTCGGCGAGATCGGCAGGAGTCACGGCTGACCATCCTATTGCCTTTATGCAGCGGCGCGGCATCCGCCACCGGGCGGCGCCCGCGGCGCCTGCTGCTCGCGCCCTCCCGCCCGTCGGCACCGGGCCGATCCGGCGTGGTGACCCGCGGGTTTTCTGATCGGGCCGGGTATGCGCTAGTCTCGTTCTGGCCGCAAGGTTCGCCGACTCGATCGGCGCGCCCCCGTAGCTCAGGGGATAGAGCACCGCCCTCCGGAGGCGGGTGCGCAGGTTCGAATCCTGCCGGGGGCACAGTGACGGCTTTCACCGGCGGCGCGTCGTAGCGGGCCCGGTCGGGGCAGAACGTGCAGAATCATCATGTACCCGGGATCATCATGTACCCGGGATCATCATGTACCCGGGATCATCATGTACCCGGGGATGCCACGGCTTCCGATCCG
>CAYVJJ010000241.1:0-4509 GCA_964451655.1 uncultured Mycobacteriaceae bacterium
CGTGTTCGTGGTGGGCAACAGCCTGCGGCTCCGGAGGTTCGCGGGGGCGTAAGGGCAGCGGAGCGCTTTCCGGCCGCCGCTCGCCACCCCTTCGCCGCTCGGGGTAATTCTTGGTGATTCGTGGCCCGACGTCACCGAGAATTACCCCGAGCGGCGCACCGTCCCGGGGGCGGCTCCACTTGAGACCCGCCACTACACGGGTGCGCCCCCACGTCTCAACGCCCGGCGAAGCTGTTCGAGGAACTCATGACGCAGGGCTGCGTCGTCCAGCATGTCGGACTTCACGCGGATCAGGGTCCATCCCGCGTCTCTGAGCGCGTTGTGCCGCTTGATGTCCCTCGCCAGCTGCTCGCGGGTGCAGTGCCCGTCACCGTCATACTCGACGATCACCCGCCACCGCTCCCAGCACAGGTCCACCCGGCCGATCACGAGTCCGTCGGCACCGAGGATGTAGCGCTGCGACGCCGGGTGAGGAAGGCCCGCTCCGATGATCTCGAGCCGGGTCCGCGTCTCCTGAGGCGACTCCGAGCCCTCGTCCGACAATTCGATCACTGAGCGCATCCGCCGGATTCCATGGCAGCCAGGGTGCAGGTGCGCATACCCGGCGAGCTGCTGTTTGGTGAGCAGTCCGGTCTGGTAGAGAGCATCCACCGCCGAGACCGCTTCACCCAGAGGCAGACGGCGGCCCAGATCGAACGCCGTGCGCGCCGGCGAGGTCACCCGCATTCCTCGCTCCAGCCGCACGTCGCGTGGCTCGAGGCGGTCACGATAGATGTCCAGGGCCGCGGGCGCCCGAATCTTGTACTGCGAGTTGCAGGCGGCGTTCCGACCCGGGTCGATCCACTTGGCGCCCCACACCGCGGCCGCCGAGAACCCGGCCAGCACCACACGCCCCCGCGACCACAGTGCCAGCGCATCCGCCCGGCGGCGCGCGGTCATCTCGGCGCCTTTCCGCACGTAGATCCCGGGCAGCACCCGCTCGCACCAACGCCGCACATAGTGGTCCGTCACGAGTCCCCTCGCGATCGCGTCACGCGCCCTGAACGGCCCCACCGGTTCCCCCACGGGGCCAGTGTGGAAGCGCATCCTGGCCCGCGCATCCCGCCGGCTCTCCGCCTGTGGACAACCCTGTCACCTGTGCAAAACTCGCGCCGCCAATGACTGTCCCCCTATAGGGTGACCCCAGCACGTTGGGGGAAACGGGGGAACTATGACGCACGCCGACGGCGAACTCGTGGTCACGCAGGAGGCCATCGACACCATCGCGGGGGCATACGAGCAGGCGGCGGTGGAGCTGCGGGCGCTGGCTGACAACTTCGCACACAACTACGGCAGAGAGCCCTGGGGCTCGTTGCCGTCGATTCTGCAGCTCCAGAAGATGTACGAGGACCTCGCAATCGGGGAGAACGAGTCCGCCGTGATCAGATTCCAGGAGTTCGCCGATGCCGCCGACGAACTCGCGGCGTGGGTCCGCGAGGGAGAAGCATCGATTCTCGACGCGGATCACCGCACAGCGACGGCCCTCACCGATCCCGTCCCGCGATGAACATTCGGCTCACCGCCGCCGTCGCCGCCATCCTCGCCGGCGGCCTTCTGGCCGGATGCTCGGCCGCGCAGCACCCGCCGTCCGCAATGCCGACTTCTTCCGAACTCGGATTCTTCGACCCCTGCGACCCCGCGATGACCGCGTGGTTCGCCGCCCGCGGCTACCACCATCCCGAATACATCGAGCCAATACTCGACGAGATCGGCAGCAATTGCAGTTACACCTCGAAGTCGGCCGGCTTCGCCGTCATGTCACGCGAGTCCATCCCCGGCGACGGAATCGACCGCCGACTCCACCATCTCCTGGGCATCCAGGGGCCCGTCTCGCACACGACGCTCGTCGGCTACCCGACCGCACTTGAGCTGGTCAATTCCAGAAAGACTCGCCAACACTGCCACCTCGTCGTCACCGTCGACTACGGCTACCTCGAGGTGACGGGTGGGCCGAACGGCATCCTCGACGACACTTTCCCCCGCGACTGCGACGCCGCACAGACATTCACAGCGATGCTGCTGCACCGCATGGACCAAGTCTGGCCCGGGTAACCCCCCAGTGGGTGGTTCTCCGGTGCCCGGACCGCCCGCGGGCACCGGGGAATCACCGACTCGGCGAGCGCCCCACGGGAACAGAATATCCCCCCGGGGGGTTGCAAAGAGTAGCCCCCAGAAAGGAGTGCCCCATGTCTGATTTCACACTGACCACCACCGTCGAAGCCCCCTACGAGCAGACCGTGGCGCAAGTGCGCGAGGAGCTCGCGAACGTCGGATTCGGCGTTCTCACCGAGATCGACCTCGCCGCAACCCTGAAAGCCAAGCTGGACGTCGATATCCCGCCCAAGATCATCCTGGGCGCGTGCCGTCCGCCGCTGGCCCACCGGGCGCTCGAGGCCGACCCGCGCGTCGCGGCCCTGCTGCCCTGCAACGTCGTCGTCTCCGATGCCGGCGGTGGCATGACTGTCGTCGAGGCGATGGACCCCGACGTGATGCCCGAGTTCACCGGCACGGACGCACTGAAGGACGTCGCTGCCGAAGCCCGCGAACTCCTTGCGCGCATGCTCACCGCAGTGTCCGGGCGCTGACATGCAACTCGACGGCGACGACATCAAGCCGGTGGTCACCCGCCTCAAGCGGGCGCAGGGACACTTGGGCAAGGTGATCGCGATGATGGAATCGGGCGCGGACTGCGAGGACGTGCTCACGCAGCTCGCCGCCGTCAACAAGGCCATCAGCCGAGGCGGTTACGCCCTCGTCGCCACGGGCCTGGAGCACTGCCAGGCCACCGGCGTACCGCCCGCGGAGGGCAAGGAGAAGCTCGAGAAGCTCTTCCTCGCCCTGGCCTGACAACCGAATACGGACAGCGCCCGGCCGGTATCACTTCCGACCGGGCGCTGCGTCGTCGCGGCATCACCCCGAGATGCGACGCAGCCCCAGCATGTGCATGGCCAGCGATGCCGGGCACCAGCCCACCGTCGCGTACATCACCAGGTTTCCGCCAGCGAAGGCGGTGAGCCCGCGCCATTTCGGGGAGACCGTGCGGCCCAGCGCGAGACTGCCGAGCACCACCGCGCCGGCCATCATCGGCACCGCGCGCTCGACAGACCACCCGTCATGCCGGGGCAGCCTCGCGGCCAGGGCTCCGTCAGTAGGGGACATTTACTTTTCCTCCGTTCTCACGCCGGTCACGCCAGCGCCAGGAACAGCTTCTCCATCTCTTCGACGGTCATCGCCTCGCCGGCGCCGTCGTCCCGTCCGGTGATGCAGTCCCGCAGCCCGCTGGCCACGATCTTGAACCCGGCCCGGTCCAGCGCCCGGGATACGGCCGCGAGCTGGGTGACCACGTCCTTGCAGTCTCGCCCGTCCTCGATCATGCTGATCACCCCGCCGAGCTGGCCCTGAGCTCTGCGCAGCCGGTTGAGCACCTGCGCGATGCTGTCTTCGTCGCCGATCATCGGGCGTCCTTTCTGCCGGGGACCTAGATTATGCCCCCATGGGTATTCATGGCGCCCCCGACCGCCGGCCGTACCGGAGGCGGGAGGGGGCACCTGCGCGCATCGGCACGGTTCAGCCTCCGAGCAGGCGGCGGAAGATCCCTGCGCCCCTATCTTGATCGTCGTGGCCGTCGCACCACTGGTCGGCGGGCACCATCGCCTTGACCTGGGCGATGTGGCTGCCGCAGCCGGTCCAGGTGGTCTTGCCGCAGGTGCGGCAGCGTTTCGGTGAGCACATGGTCTTGTCTGCTTCTCCTTGTCGTCTCGGCTGTGTCCGGGCCGGCCTGCTCAGGCGGGCTGCTCGCCGCCCTCGGCGGCGTCGCTGAACTCGCAGAACGCCTCGTACGCCCGCGCCCCGTGGATGGTGGCGGGACCTCCGTGCATGAGGAAGGTGACGCCGATGGCCTCCGCAGCCTCCTGCCGGGTGGCGCCGGCGAGCACCGCCGACTGGCCGTGCGAGGCGATGCAGCCGTCGAAGCCCTCGACTACACCGATGGCGAAGGCGATGAGCTCCTTGGTCTTCTTGTCCAGCGCGCCGTCGGCGAACGCTGCCGACGAGAGGGCGCCGAAGCCCTTGTAGACGTCGGGGATCGCCTTGCGCAGGCTGCGGTGCTGCGGGGTGAGCCCGCGCAGCACTGCCCTGCAGTGCGGGGACTGGGTGGGGGTATCGGGTGCGGTCATGGTGACAGAAACTTTCTTGTCGCAGTTCAGGGAAGTTCGGGAAAGCTCAGGCACCGCGTGGCCGTCACCCGTGGGAGAAGTCGATCTTCGGCAGCACCCGCGTGAGCCACTGCGGCGACCACCAGGCGCCGTGCCCGGTCAGCCGCAGCGCGACGGGCAGCAGCACCAGCCGCACCAGCAGCGCGTCGAGCAGCACCGCGACGCCGAGGATGATGCCCATCTCCTTGGGAGGCAGCGGCTCGGCCAGGGCGAAGGTGAAGAACACCGCCACCATCACCGCGGCCGCCGCGGCGAT
>CAYVJJ010000242.1:0-3260 GCA_964451655.1 uncultured Mycobacteriaceae bacterium
CGCGAGAGCACCGGCCACCGGCTGCCCCGCGCCCGCGAGCGTTCGCCGTAGCGGGAATTGATCCAGGCGTCCCCCGAGAGCGTGCCGTCGGGAGCGCCCGCGGTGGAGCCGTCGCAGCACCAGTCGAGCCACCAGAAGTCGGCCCCGTCGTCCTCGAACCGCGTGTGCAGGTCCAGGTAGGCGTCGAGTTGCGCGGGGTCGGACCAGTCGAAGCCGAAATGCTGGTCCACCACCGCCTGCGGGTCGGAGGTGATCGAGATCAGGTTGGGCATCGCGATCGGCGCCAGCGGGCCGGCCCGTTGGACCGTGGGACCGTAGCGGGGGTCGGCCGCCGCGATGCTCGGATGGATGTTGAGGCCCACCTGCAGGCCCTGCTCGTGGGCCCAGCGCAGGAATGCGGGCGGATCCGGGAACAACTCGGTGCGCCAATTCCATCCGTTCCACTTGTGGGGCGCCTTGTAGTCCGTATCGACGATCAGCACGCTCAGCGGCAGGCCCTCGCCGGCGAAGGCGGGGAGCAGTTCGGTGCGGTACTCGTGGTCGGTGTAGCCGTGGTAGCGGGAGAACCACAGGCCGTAGGCGGCGCGCGGCGGGAACGCGGGCGGACCGGAGACGCGCCGGTAGTCGCCGAACACCGCTGTCAGATCGTCGCCGTAGCCGAACAGGTACCCGTCCTGCCGCGGCCCGGCCGGCCTGAACGAGAGAATCCCGCCGTCGACCGCCCGGGATGCGCTGTCGTCCAGGAACACCCACCCGTCGCGGCTCACCAGGCCGTCGTGCAGGAGTACCGGGCCGAACTGGGTGTCGAGCGCGCGCAGCCAGCCGCCCAGGTTGCCGCTGGTGGCCGGTGCGCCGTCGGTCTTGGGGACACCGCCGCCCAGGTATCCGGCCATGCCGATGCCCTCGATCGGCGCGGTGTAGTCCGGCCGTTCCCAGCGCGGGTGGACGTCGATCCACCGTCCGCCACGGAGCACCTGGACGTGCAGAGTCTTCTCGGTGAGCGTGTCGGCGGCCGGGTCGATGCGCACTCGGATGCGGCCCGTGTCGATGGTGACGCCGCCGGGGCCATCGCTGCGCTCGTACGCCGACTCGTCGTGCGGGCGTTGCGCCGCGAGCATCGTGGGCCGGTCTTCGAAGCGACCGTCCGCTGCACTCTCCAGCCGCACGCACGTGGGTGAGACGACCTGCACGCGGACCGCTTCGCCGATGCGTTCACCGGCGCCCGCACCGCTGCCCGCCGCCGCGTCGGCCCGGGCGGTCGGCGCGGCCAGGCCGCCCATCGCGGTGGCCCCGCCGACGGCTCCGGCCGTCACCAGCGCGTACCCGAGGAATCCGCGGCGATCGATCGGCTCCACAGCGCTCACCCTTCGACAGTGTGATCCTAAGCACACATCGGCGCTGGAGGGTGCCGGTTCGCGGCGTCGGCGCGTCGTGGCGGAGACGCCCGACGCCTTCCGGGACGACAGTGTCGGCGGTGTGCGATAACCTCCGTGCCGAAACGGGGAGAGCGGAACGTTGTTCCGCACGTCGACATCGGGGGTATCGATGACAGTTCCATCGCGTCGCATGCTGGCGGCAGGAGGGGCCGCGGTGGCGGCACTCCTCGCGGTGGCAACCGCAGGCTGTTCCACCGGAGACGATCCGTCCCGGTTCACGCTGCTCGCGAGCACCGCCACCGGCGACGGCGCGGTGGTCGAGATTCCGGTCCCGGACTGGATCGCCGCTGCCACTCCTGACGCACGGGAGGCCGCGGTGAGCGATCCGCAGGCACAGTTCATCACTCCTGCTGCGGATGCGCGCACCACTGCCGCAGAGATCGCCGACGGCGTCAGCGGCAGCGGGCTCGCGTCGGCTGTGGCGGGCGCGCTCGGGTTGTCGGGCGACGACCCGAGCGCCTTCCTCGGGCACCTGACCCCGGGGCTTCTGGGCGAGGACGCCGCGGCGACGGAGTTCCGCCGTGCGGGAGACGGCCTGAAGCCGCGTGACGTGGTGATGCAGGCCGGCACCCCGGTGCTGGTCGACGCCTACGGCATGCCGCGCCTCCGCGTGCTGTCCGGCACTCCCCTCGCCCCGCTCCCGCAGGATCACGAGGTCCCCGCGTCACCGCCCGGAGACGCCTGGGACGGATACGACGCCGACGGGGTGAGCGCGCCCCGGCCGCTCGATGCGCCGCTGGCCGCCCTGACAATGGTCGACGCCGCGGGACAGCCCGCCACCGTCGGTGCCGGTACCGAGCTGTGCAGCCTCCCGGGCGGACCAATGGGCAAGTACTGCTCGGTGGTGGCGTACGCCGACCTCGACGGCGACGGCGCACCGGACCCGATCGCCGCCGGGCTGACGGGTTCACCGTCGATCCGCCTGATCACCTTCGACGACGCGGGACGCCCCAGCGACTCCCGATCGGCGCTCGACCCCGACACGGGCACCGGCCTCGGCCCTGCATATACGGGCCAGCCGATGGAGAACGTGGCCGATCGGATCCCCTACCTCCTCTACGGCGCGTACGACATCCTCGGAGACGATCTGCCCGAACTCGTGCTGTGGACCGGAAGCACGGGCAAACCCGAGTTCATCGCTCACTCGGATTCCGGCGGGCACAACAACTTCATGGTGTTCACCCGCCAGGACGACGGTTCCTATGCGCCGGTGCCCTCCTTGTCGCAGGGCATGTTCTCGCACGGGACCACGTGGGGATCCTCGATCGGATACGGGGAGTATGCCTTCCGGTGCACGAGGGACGGCGGTTTCGCATCCCTCAGCAAGTCCGGCGACCGCCAGAAGGTGACATCTCTGACCTGGGACGGCGATGCCTGGACGTGGGGGCCCTCCGTTTTCGAGCCTTTCGAGCCCGCAGACGACCCAGCGCTCCCCCGGACGTTCGACTGCGAAGACCGGGCCGAGCGCGTCTCCGACGTGGTTCCGGCCGACGCCGGAGTGGACGCCGCACCGGGCACCTCCACCGACTGCACCGTGACCGTCGCCGGGGAGGAGCTCTACGTCCGGACCACCGCGGGCCGAGTCGTGTGCATCGAGGTCCGATCGATGCTCGAGGACTACCGGCGCCTGGCCCCGATCGAAGGAGGCGGCAATGCGCAGCATGTCACGCACGACGGATGGCATTGCTCCACCTACACCGCCGGCGAACACGAGCACACGGGCCTCGACGGATTGTGCGAGGCCGTCGACGGATCGTGGAGTCTGGAGCGCTCGCACCAGCCGATCGTCGAGTGAGCCGGCTCAACGCCGCTTCTCGGTGTCAG
>CAYVJJ010000242.1:3360-4509 GCA_964451655.1 uncultured Mycobacteriaceae bacterium
CTCGGTGTCAGCCGATCGGCCATTTCACCCAGGTATTCCCATAGGAGTAGCGACATCCCCATCCCCGGATTCACAAGGGTGCGTGATGTCGCAGTCCTGACCTCTAACGACTCTGACGCGTTGGACGACTTCACGAAATCCGTCGACAGGAATATCCGATACGGTGACTTTCAACTGACGCATATCCCCGTCCAACTCGAAGGCGACGGAGCCGTCGGCTCGATCACACGCGCGTTCGCCTCCCTCGACGGTACGGAGACGGATGTCGCGGTCCTCATCCGTGGCGGTGGCTCATGGCAGGCTCGCACGGTCTTCGACAATTTGGATCTCGCCCGGGCGATACAGCGGTGCCCCGTGCCAGTACTCACAGGCATCGGTCATGCCAAGGACGTCTCTGTGGCCGACAGAGTAGCGAAAGCCTCCTACACGACACCCTCTCAATCCGGAACTGCCCTCAGAAACACCGTTCTGCACTTGAACAAGGCAGCGAAGCGCGCCGACTATCGGCCCGACCGGGTCCAGAACAGGCGGGGTCCAGGGGTGTCCCCGGATGCAATCGGCGACTTTTCACGGAGGAAGATCGACCAGCTCATCCGTGAACGCGATGCGATTCGTGCCGAAGAGCGCAGTGCCACGAACGCGTGGAGGAATGTGAAATCGCGATACGATGGGCTGCTCTTCTCCACCGGCCTGGAACGCGTCGACAGACGGGCGCGTGTCTTGACGTTGGTGTGGGCTCTCGCCACGATCGTGGCACTCACTGTGGCCTACGGCGTTGATGGTGCAGCCACGCCCGCCGTCCTCGCGGCAGGTGCGTGCGCCTACTCCGCATTGTTCACCTGGTGCGGTAAGCACCGCGCTCGACAGCCCCCGAGGAAGCGCCGGGAGCATCCCCCCATCGAACAATGGGAAACCGCGGCCGCGCGGGTACGGACACCGCGTGAGTTCCGGAGAATTTGGGCGCAGTGACGACTGTGGTCGATGTGCGCGCGCCTGCGGGACGATAGGCGCCGGCCCTTCCCCGTCAGGCCCGGGTTCCGATGCGCGCGCCGACCGCACGCGATGCGCGCGAATCCCCCTCCGATCGCGCGCCGGTCGGGCATTCTGACGGTGTACCGATGTGAGTCACAACACATCATTCGCCGCGCA
>CAYVJJ010000243.1:0-4504 GCA_964451655.1 uncultured Mycobacteriaceae bacterium
GGGTGTACGTGGACACTAGGTCATTCCTCGTCTGTCGAGTGATCTGCCGGCCAGGATGCGCGCCGACCGTCCCCGGCGGCCGGTGGAGACCCGGGGACGGCATGGAGCAACACACCAACGAAGAACGATACCGATCGCCACCCAGCACCGTCAAAGCGGGTCCGGTGCTGGGCGCGAGGCACGTCACCGGTCCGTTTACCGGCCGGGGCCGCGCACGAACAGTCCGGTGCGGGGCCGGACCTCCCCTCCGACTCCCGCACCGGACCGCTGCGGCCGTGGCCCTGCGTCCCCCCTCCACGCGGGGCCCGGCCGGCCTTCCCCCTTTTCCCCTTTTTCTTTTTCTTCCTTTTCTTCTTCGGTGAGCCGGCTCCGGCCGGAGGCCTCGGCCCGCTCCCTCCTCACCGGGTACGCCTCTCGACAGGCGACCTGATGCTCGGGCCGAATCGCGCGGCTCACCATCCCCCGCACCTTCTATGACGCAACCGCGCACGGTCCGGTTCCGCCGGACCCGAAGAATTTCCACAATGATGAACCCGCCGGTCAACTGCCGAGAACGCGCCCTCCGCGCAACACGATGTCGCCGTCCGTGTACCGGATGCGGTGATCGACCGCACCCGTGTCCGGCAGGGCGAGCTCCCGTCCGCTGCGCGGCACCGCCAGGACGGAGTCGGGTTGCCGGCCACCGCAGAGCCGCGCCAGCGCCTTGCGCAGCGTATCCGGATCTGCGGGCCTCATCCCGTGCCCCACCGCCAGCCCGATGCCGGGTTCGTAGACCGCCGGCAGGTGCTCGGGGCCGCCCGCCGGTACCCGCGATCCGGGCGGTCGGCCGCGTGGGCCCACCACCGCGGCGAGCACGCCACCAGGCCACTGCTCCAGTACACCGACGGCATGCCGCGGGCGGACCAGCCCCTCGGCCTCCGCCGCCGCGACGGCGGCGCAGGTCGACCCCACCGTCGTGATCCTGTCCGCAAGCCCGCAGGCGGCCCGTTCGACGACCCCGCGACGTATCGCACCCCACTGCCCCGGCAGCACCAGCGTCACTCTCGACGGCACGCCGGGCGGCACCGCCGTGTCCACGCCCCGGCACGCCGCTTCCCTCGCCATGACGCCGTCGATCACGCTCCGCAGCAGTCCGCGGAGCACCTCGTGCACCCGGAACACGCGGTCGCCGAGAGCGAGGTACGTCTCGTCCACCGCCTCCGGCAGGCGCGGTTCGCACGCCCCCGGATCGGCCACGGCGACTCGGGCCGCCTCCTGCCCGTAGACGATGCGCCCGGCGCTGTACGACGCCGCGGGCGGTTCACGGAGCACGCCCCGAGGCCCCCACGCGCGAATCAGCGCAGGCCCCACGTCGACCACCACCGTGTCCACCGCCACCGGGCGCGCGGCCCGGCCTCCCGTGTGATCCCCGCCGACGTCCCCCACGCGGTCCCCCTTCTCATCGTCCGCTCCCCGCCGTCCCCTCCGGCCGACGCCGGCACCGTCTCACTCTCCGCAGCAACCGCCGCTCCCGGCGGAATCCACCGCGGCACGCTTGTCCCTGGTCCGTCGGTTACGGGCCGCCAGTTCACCGTCCGCCGGATAGTCCACGCCCTGCAGGCTCAGCCCCTTCGCCGGAGCCACCGGCACCGCGCTCGAGCGCTCGCGCTCCTGCAGCAGCCCCGCCATCCACCCCGGATCCCGCCTGCCCTGTCCTACCGTCAGTGCGGCACCGACCAGGCTGCGCACCATCGACCAGCAGAACGCATCCGCACTCACGCGCGCCACCAACACGCCGTCTTCCTCCTGCCGCCAGTCGAACCGCTGCAGTTCACGCACGGTCGTCGCCCCCTCCCGGCGCCGGCAGTACGCCGCGAAGTCGTGCAATCCCAGCAGCGCCGCGGACCCGGACCGCATCGCCTCGAGGTCGACGGGGCCGCGCCACACCGCTGTGTCGCGCGCGCGCACGGGATCCGCACCGCAGTCGGCAGTCGTCACCCGGTACGCGTAATGCCGGCGCATCGCCGAGAAGCGCGCGTCGAAGTCGGCATGGGCCCTGCTGATCATGCGGATCCGGACGTCCTCCGGCAGGAAGCGCGCGAACCGCCGCACCAGCCGGGCCGGGTCGTCCGGCAACGCCTCTTCCGGAACGTCCAGATGAGCCACCTGGCCTGCCGCGTGCACGCCCGCGTCGGTGCGTCCGGCCACCGTCAGGCGCGCGGGCACCCGCAGGACCGTGGACAGCGCCTCCTCCAGCACCCCGCACACCGTCCGCCTGCCCGGCTGGCGGGCCCACCCCGAGAAATCGGTCCCGTCATAGGCGATGTCGAGCCGCACACGGGCGAGCCCGCCACCGCGGGCGGCGGTGGCGGGCTCGATCCTGTCTTCGTGAGAGGACTCCACGGGGGATTACTCCTTGTCCGCGTCCTTCTCGTCCGCGGCATCGTCGACGTCGGACGCGGTGGCGGTGGTCTCCTCGATCCCCTCCACGACCTCGTCGGCGTTCTCGACCTCGGACTCCGCGGACTCCTCCGCGACCTCCGCGACCGGGTTCTCGGGCACCGCCGTCTCGGCCGCAGGCGCCGTCTCCTGCGCCTGCGAGGCGGCGACGCGGCGGGCGCGATCCGCCTCCGAGGTGACCGTCTGTTCACGCACGAGCTCGATGATGGCCATCGGAGCGTTGTCGCCCTTACGGGGCAGCGTCTTGACGATGCGGGTGTACCCGCCGTTGCGCTCCGCGAAGTGCGGGCCGATGTCGGCGAACAGGTGGTGGACGACGTCCTTGTCGGTGATGGTCTTCATCACCTCGCGGCGGTCGGCCAACGTGCCGGCCTTGGCCTTGGTGATCAGCTTCTCCGCGTACGGACGCAGACGCTTGGCCTTCGACTCGGTGGTGGTGATCCGACCGTGTTCGAAGAGCGCCGTGGCCAGGTTGGCCAGGATGGCCTTCTGGTGCGAAGCCGACCCGCCGAGGCGGGCACCCTTGGTGGGCTTGGGCATTGTAGTGCTCCTTGTAGGTCCCCGGTACCGCCGCTCCGGCGTTCCGGGTGCAGACGGTTACAGCTGTTCGGTCTCGGCGTAGTCCTGGTCGTCGCCTTCGTCGGACCACGTGCCCGTCTCGGGGTCGTAGCCCGCGATCGTGGACGGATCGAACCCGGGAGGGCTGTCCTTGAGCGACAGGCCGAGGGCGGCCAGCTTGACCTTGACCTCGTTGATCGACTTCTGACCGAAGTTCCGGATGTCCAGCAGGTCCGATTCACTGCGCGCGACAAGATCGCCCACAGTATGGACGCCCTCACGCTTGAAGCAGTTGTTCGAGCGGACCGCCAGCTCCAGCTCCTCGATCGGCATGGAGTAGGCCGCGATGTGGTCGGCCTCGACGGGCGAGGGGCCGATCTCGATGCCTTCCGCCTCAACGTTGAGCTCCTGCGCCAATCCGAACAGTTCGACCAGCGTCTTGCCGGCCGAGGCGATGGCATCACGCGGGGAGATCGAGTTCTTCGTCTCGACGTCCAGGATCAGCTTGTCGAAGTCCGTGCGCTGCTCGACACGGGTGGCCTCGACCTTGTAGGTGACCTTGAGGACCGGCGAATAGATGGAGTCGACCGGGATCCTGCCGATCTCCGCGCCGGCGGCCTTGTTCTGGATCGCCTGGACGTAGCCGCGGCCGCGCTCGACCACGAGCTCGATCTCGAGCTTGCCCTTCTCGTTCAGCGTCGCGATGTGCAGATCGGGGTTGTGCACCACCACACCGCTGGGCGGGACGATGTCGCCCGCGGTGACCACGCCGGGCCCCTGCATACGGACGTACATCGTGACCGGCTCGTCCTCCTCGGAGCTGACGACCAGGCCCTTGAGATTGAGGATGATCTCGGTGACATCCTCCTTGACACCCGGGATCGTGGTGAACTCGTGCAGGACACCTTCGATCCGGATGCTGGTCACCGCCGCGCCCGGGATGGACGACAGCAGCGTGCGCCGAAGCGAGTTCCCGAGCGTGTAGCCGAATCCGGGCTCCAGCGGCTCGATCACGAACTTCGAGCGGTTGTCCGCGATGACCTCTTCGGTCAGCGCGGGGCGCTGCGAGATGAGCATTGATATTCCTCCTGTACGGACATCCGCTATTTGACGTCCTCGTGATGCCTCCACCGGCCCGGACACCGACGTCACCGCTGCCGCGGCCCCGCCGATCGTCCGGTTCCCGTGGACGACTCCGGCCCCGGGCGCTGCGGCCCGGAGGGCGCCCCGGCCTGCGCCGGGGCCGCCCCGAACGCTGTTCGGGACGTGCGCCCCGCACGGCCGCAGCCGTGCGGGGACGCGGGCTTACTTCGAGTAGAACTCGACGATGAGCTGCTCCTGCAGCGGCACATCGATCTGCGCGCGCTCGGGCAGCTGGTGCACCAGCACCCGCATGCGCGGACCGACGACCTGCAGCCAACCGGGCACGTTGCGCTCGCCCTGGGTCTCCTTCGCCACCTGGAACGGCAGCGTGTTCAGCGACTTCTCTTTGATGTCGATGATGTCG
>CAYVJJ010000244.1:0-4479 GCA_964451655.1 uncultured Mycobacteriaceae bacterium
CGGTGAGCAGGCCGGCGTCGGAGCCCGGCCGCAGCCGCAGCCACTGCCGGGTCAGCACCACGACGGAGACCACGGCGATGAGCGCGAGCTCGATCACGTATCCGGCTGCGCGCCAGGAGTTTCCGCCGATCCCCATGATCGTTGCAGGCATCGGCAGGATGAGCACGCCCACGGAGGCCAGCAGGCCGATGCCGATCGTGCGCCCGGTCAGCGCCCACCCTGTGAAGCGCCGCCCGGCGTCGACGTGCCGGCCGACGAAGAACTGCACGCACAGCGCCAGCGACATCGGCCACAGCGCCGCGAACACCACGATCGACGGCACCGGCACCGCATCGAGGAACGGCTTGGCGATCTCGTTGTCCGGCGACCACGCCCACCAGCGCATCTGCGGGCCGAGCTGGTCGAAGATCTCATAGAACGCGTGGTGGACGAAGCCGACGCATGCCGCGCCGACGAACACGCCGTAGCGGCGGAAGACGCCGAGCATGCGGACCAGCTCGAAAGCCGTCGTCGCCATGAGCGGGTAGATGGCGACGATGTACAGAGGCAGGCGTCCCCAGAGGAAGTCGACCGCGAACACGTTGTGCGCGAACATCGTCCCGAGGTAGTCCTCGGTGCCGAAGGTCGCCGGGAAGTAGATCGGCGGCTCGATGAGGAACAGGAAGAACAGCGCCCCGATCCACAGCACCAGCGTGGTCGGGTCTCCGTGGCGGCGCAGGCGGATCACCGCGTGCACCAGTGCGAGCAGCGAGCCGACGACTATGAGCGCTGCGAGCACGGGCAGCGTCCAGTTCTCCAGCCCGAACGGGTCACGGAACTCCACGAGCCCGCCGGCCTCCTCGCAGGAGAAGCCCATCGACCGGGCCAGCTCAGCGAAGGCCGGTGAACAGTGATCGGTCATGCGGCGCCCGCTTCGGCGGTGTACCAGTGCGTCACGTCGTATCCCTCGTCATAGCGGCGGAACCACACGTCGGCCAGGGCCGGCAGCTTCTCGTGGGCGGGGTCGTGCCCGGGCATCTGGCTGCGGATGATGCCGGCGAGGGCGATCGCCTGCTCACGCTTCGGCAGAGCGGTGAACGCCCGCGGCATGGGGCCGTGGTCCTCGTAGTGCATTCCGGGGATCAGTTTCGCGAGGCGCTGCCGACGCCGGTAGTTCGCGAACATGCACATCGCATCGACGCCGCGCTCCTCGAGAGGGATGTGCTTGTTGAAGCCGCGGCAGGCGATGCGGATCACGTCCAGCACGTGCCGGAAGATCGACGGCGCCATGCGCATCCGGTAGACGTCGCTGCCGATCACGGAGTCGAAGATGATCAGCGCCGAGCTGCGGTGCTCGACCTCCTCGACGAAGTGCCAGATGAACAGCGAAGCGACCCTGTCGTCCCCGGGCCGGAACAGGTCCGACTCGTTGTCGAGCATCAGCTTGAACACCGGGGTGAAGGTGGCCTCCAGGTCGGCGGTGTAGGCCAGCCGGTAGTCGGCCGAGGTGGTGGCGGCCAGCTTGTCGAAGGCGCCGATCACCTCGTCGAGGGTCTCCTGCAGAGACGGATAGCGGCGGACCAGCGCGGCGGCGTGCTGGCGGTGGGCGGCGGAGTGCTGCCCCTCCTGCCGGACGAAGGCCGTCGCCTCCTCCTTGATCTTCGGGTCCTCGATCCGGGGCATGATCTCGCGGATCATGTTGACGATCATCTTCTCGAAGCCGATGGCCAGGAACGACACGGCGTTGGCCATCGCGGAGAACGACGGGTTCTCCGGGTTCCAGACGAACGGGACGTCGTGCTCCTCGAACGCGAACCGCATCTTGCGCATCTTCAATTCGGTCACGGTGGTGCTCCTCGCCTTGAGCCGGTCCCTCGGGGTTACAAACATACAATCAGAGGTATGTCTGTATGGTCAATCGCGGGAGCGCCTGCGACGGGGCGTCAGGCCCGACGGGGCCGTGGACTCCGCTGTTCGACTCCGGGCGGGGGCGGGCGCCCGTGATAGCGTCGTCGCAGTTCACCGGCCGCGGCCGACGCACTGCAGGCGGCCGGCGGCAAGGGGACCTCCGGAGAAGTGGATCCCCGCAGGGGTACGGCGAATCGAGGGGACGGACGGTGGCGCGCAGACGAGGCTGGGGCGGTGCACCCCCCGCCAGCGACGAGGAAGCCGCCGAGAGGATCGCCGATGCCGCGGTCACGTTGATCTCCGAGACGGGCGCGGGCATCACGATCGCGGACGTCGCCGAGCGCCTCGGCGTGATCCGGCAGACTGTCTACCGCTACTACCCCAGCGCCGACGCGCTCATGCGGGCCGCGGCCATCGCCTCGGTGGACGGGTTCCTCGACCGGCTCGCCGCGCATGTCACCGGCATGACGGACCCGGCCGGGGCGATGGTCGAGGCGGTGCTGTTCACCCTCGACGAGGTGCATCGCATACCGCACCTGGGACTTCTGCTGTCCGGGTCCGGGGCGCACACCGAGGGAATCACCTCGCCGGAGGCAGTGGACTTCGGCATGACGATGATCCATCGGTTCGATGTGGACTGGGCGGCGCACGGCTACGACGAGCCCGCGCTCAAGGAACTCGTGCAGTTCGTTCTGCGCACCATGCAATCGTTCTTCCTGTCTCCGGCGGCCCCCGATGCGGGCACGGAGACGATGCGCCGGTATCTGCACCGGTGGATGGGGACGGCGATCTCCGCGCAGGAGCACGTCGTCTGCGGGTAGCGTCGCGCGCAGGCGGCGGCGCAGAGGCCGGGAGGACTGCCGGAGGCAGGAGGACTGCGCAGTCATGCCGCCTCAGACGGCTACATCGAGGAGGCGATCCGTGACCGGGAACCGGACGATCCGCGACGCGACCTTCCACCTGCTCCGCGAACTGGGGCTGACCACGGTGTTCGGCAACCCGGGTTCGACCGAGGAGACGTTCCTGAAGGACTTCCCCGCGGACTTCCGGTACATCCAGGCGCTGCAGGAGGCGTCCGCCGTGGGGATCGCCGACGGGTACTCCCAGGCGATGCGGCACCCTGCCCTGGTCAACGTGCACACGGCTGCCGGGGTGGCGAACGCGATGAGCAACATCATGACGGCGTCGATGAACCGGACACCGCTGATCATCACCGCCGGCAACCAGACCCGCGAGATGCTCCTGATGGAGCCCTGGCTGATGAACGTCCGGCCGGAGATCCTGCCCGAGCCGTGGGTGAAATGGAGTTATGAACCGGTGCGCGCCGAGGACGTGCCGGCGGCGTTCATGCGGGCCTATGCCGCGGCCCTGCAGCCCCCGGCGGGGCCGGTGTTCCTGTCGATCCCCCTCGACGATTGGGACCGGCCCGCCGGCGATGCGGATCCCGCGGTGCGGTCCGTCGCCACCCGCGTGGGCCCGGACCCGCAGCGCATCCGGGAGTTCGCGGATGCGCTGGAGGAGGCGGAGAACCCGGCGCTGATCCTCGGCGCGGCGATCGCCCGCGGCGACGGGTGGGACCAGGCGGTGCGGCTGGCCGAAAAGCTGGGCGTGCATGTGTATTCGGCGCCGGCGTCGGAGCGGCCTCCGTTCCCGGAGGAGCATCCGCTGTACGCGGGCGGCCTGCCGTTCGCCATCGGGCCGCTGTCGAAGAGGCTGGAGGGCCACGATCTCGCGATCGTCATCGGCGCCCCCGTGTTCCGCTACTACCCCTACGTCCCTGGCGACTACCTGCCCGACGGCCTCCGGCTGCTGCATGTCACCGACGACCCGGAGGAGGCGGCCCGGGCCCCGGTCGGCGACAGCCTCATCGCCGACGCGGTGCTCACGGTGGAGGCGCTCACCGAACTCGTCGCTGCACGGCCCCACCGGCACGTGCATCATCAAGCGCACCGCATGGCGCCGCACGGCCCGGGCCTGTCGGTGATCGAGCACGACGAGCGGATGGCGGCCGACGAGCTGTTCACGGTGCTCTACCGCTGCGTGCCGGAAGACACGGTGCTGGTGGAGGAGTCGCCGTCGAACCTGGGTGACCTGCACTCGGTGTGGCCCGTCGTCAGGCCCGATTCCTTCTACACCTTCGCCTCCGGCAGCCTCGGCTGGAACCTGCCGGCAGCGGTCGGCCTCGCGCTGGCCGAGCGGGACACCGGACGCGGGCGGACGGTGCTGGCGCTGATCGGCGACGGGTCCATGCAGTATGCGGTGCAGGGCCTGTACACGGCCGCCCGGCTGACGTTGCCGATCGTCTACGTGATCCCCCGCAACGGCGAGTACGCCATCCTCAAGTCGTTCGCCGATCTGGAGGAGACGCCGGGAGTGCCGGGGCTCGACCTGCCGGGGCTGGACACGGTGGCGCTGGCGCGCGGGTACGGCTGCGCGGCGGAACGGGCGGAGACCGCCGACGAAGTGCGCGCCGCGATGGCCCGGGCGCTCGAGAGGGAGGGGCCGACGGTGCTGGAGGTGCCCATCGAGGCGAAGGTGCCGCCGCTGCTGTGAGCGCCTGCCCCCGCCCCGATCCAGTGCCTGCCCCCGCCC
>CAYVJJ010000245.1:0-4454 GCA_964451655.1 uncultured Mycobacteriaceae bacterium
CAGGTGGACCAATCGTTAGGGTAGGGCTATGACATCTCGTAGTGCGGCGGCATCCGCCGATGCCGCTCAGGCGCCGGCAGCGTCGTCGCAGGGGCGCACGGGGCCGTTCCGCACGGCGATCGTCCCGGCGGCGGGCCTGGGCACGCGTTTCCTGCCCGCCACCAAGACCGTCCCCAAGGAGCTGCTGCCCGTCGTGGACACCCCGGGCATCGAGCTCGTGGCGGGTGAGGCGGCCGAGGCCGGTGCGCGGCGCCTGGTGATCATCACCAACGAGGGCAAGGACGGCGTCGTCGCGCACTTCCGCTCGGATCCGGAGCTGGAGGCCACGCTCGACGAGCGCGGCAAGACGGCCCTGCTGGCCAAGGTGCGTCGTGCGCCGGAACTGATCGACGTCGAGTCGGTGGTGCAGCCGTCGCCGCACGGCCTGGGCCACGCCATCGGCTGCGCCGAGCAGGCGCTGGCGGAGGACGAAGAGGCCGTGGCGGTGCTGCTGCCGGACGACCTGGTGCTGCCCACCGGCGTGCTGGGGCGGATGGCCGAGGTGCGCGGCCGTTACGGCGGGACGGTGCTGTGCGCGTTCGACGTGCCGGCGGACCAGGTCGGCTCGTACGGGGTGTTCTCGGTGGAGTCGACCGGCGACGGGGACGACGACGTCCTGCGCGTCACCGGCATGGTGGAGAAGCCCGCCCCCGAGGACGCGCCGTCCACGCTGGCGGCCGCCGGGCGCTACATCCTGGACCGCGCGGTGTTCGACGCGCTGCGGCGGATCGGGCCGGGCGCGGGCGGCGAGCTGCAGGTGACCGACGCCATCGCGCTGCTGATCGCGGAGGGGCATCCGGTGCACGTGGTGGTCCACCGCGGCCGCCGCCACGACCTGGGCAATCCCGGCGGGTACGTGCGCGCCGCCGTCGACTTCGCCCTGCAGTCCGACGATTACGGCGCGGATCTGCGATCCTGGCTCCTGGAGAGGCTGGGCGTCGGCCAGGCGAGCCCCGCGCCGGCCCCCGCCGGGGGTTAGGCGCACGGCGGCCACGGCCGGTGGCGGTGACCAGGAGTTCAGGACCGGACTGTGTGGCGATGACCGGGCCCGCGCGCCCACATGGGCGGCGGGCGTGACGACGACCCCCGGGTCACGGGCAGGGAAGGGGACAGCCGCGTGCGTTCTGTCGAGGAGCAGCTGAGCCGCGTCACGGCCTCGGCCGTCGCGCCGCGGCCCGTGCGGGTCGCCATCTCCGAGGCGCAGGGACTGCTGTGCGCGGAGGAGGTCGTGGCCACGCGCCCGCTGCCGGGCTTCGATCAGGCGGCCATCGACGGCTACGCGGTGCGCAGCGTCGACGTGCGCGATGCGGGCGCCTCGACCACCGGTCCCGACGGTCCGGTCGAGGAGCTGACCCTGCCGGTGGTGGGGGAGGTGTCCGCCGGGTCGCGCCGGCCCACCCGGCTGCAGCCGGGCCAGGCGGTGCGGGTGCGCACGGGCGCCCCGCTGCCGACGCTCGCCGACGCGGTGCTGCCGGTGGGCTGGAGCAACGGCGGCCACGCCCGCGTCACCGTCTACCAGCCGGTGCTCTCCGGCGCGTACGTGCGGCGCACCGGCGACGACGTCCAGCCGGGCGACGTCGCCGTCAAGGCCGGCACCATCATCGGCGCCGCGCAGGTGGGGCTGCTGGCCGCGGTGGGCCGCGACAAAGTGCTGGTGCACCCGCGCCCGCGCGTGGCGGTGATCTCGGTGGGCGGCGAGCTGGTCGACATCGACCGCAACCCCGGCACCGGACAGGTCTTCGACGTCAACTCCTATGCCCTGGCCGCCGCCGCGCGGGACGCGGGCGCCGAGGTCTCGCGCGTCGGCATCGCCGGATCCGAGCCCGCCGAGTTCCGTGACGCGGTGGAGAGCTACCTGCTGCGCTCGGAGATCATCGTCATCGCCGGCGCGGCCGGGGGCGTGGCCACCGAGCGGTACCAGGACGTGCTCTCCGAGCTCGGCTCCGTGGAGATGTCGCGCGTGGCGATGCACCCCGGATCGGTGCAGGGTTACGGGCTGCTGGGCGCGGAGGACGTGCCCACCTTCCTGCTGCCGTCGAACCCGGTCAGCGCACTGGTCGTGTTCGAGGTGATGGTGCGGCCGCTGATCCGCATCGCGCTGGGGCGGCGGCACCCGATGCGCCGCGTGGTGCGGGCGCGGACCGTGGGGCCGATCAGCTCCATCGGAGGGCGCAAGGCCTACCTGCGCGGGCAGCTCATGCGCGACGAGTCCACGGGCGAGTACCTGGTGCAGGCGCTCGGCGGCGCCGCCGGCTCGTCTTCGCACCTTCTGGCGACGCTCGCCGAGGCCAACTGCCTGGTCACCGTTCCGCCGGAGGTCACCTCCGTGGACACCGGCGACGAGGTCGAGGTCGTGTTCCTGGCGCAGCGGGGCTAGGCCGGGGCGGGCGGATGTCGGCGACGGGGCGTCGACCGGGCGCGGGGGACAGGTCGGACCATCCGGGGTGGCCCGCACGCATCGGGGGACTCGAGGTCCCGGCGGGCGCGGTGATGCTGCGGCCCGTGCGGATCCGGGACGCGAAGGCGTGGAGCCGGGCCCGCATCCGGGACGAGGACTACCTGCGCCCGTGGGAGCCGACGGGCACGGAACCGTGGCTGCTGCGGCACCGGGCGGCGGCATGGCCGGGGATCTGCCTGCGGCTGCGGTCCGCGGCGCGGCGCGGGACGCTGATGCCGATGGTCATCGAGGTCGGCGGGCGCTACGCCGGGCAGCTGACCGTCGGCAACATCGTGCGCGGGCCGCTGCGTTCGGCGTGGATCGGGTACTGGGTGTGCAGCGACCACGCCGGCAGGGGTGTGGCGTCGGCGGCCGTGGCGCTGGCCGTCGACCACTGCTTCACCCGGGCGGGGCTGCGCCGGCTCGAGGCGACCGTCCGGCCGGAGAACGCGGCCAGCCGGGCGGTGTTGCGCCGTTCCGGGTTCCGGGAGGAAGGGCTGCTGCGCGAATACATGGACGTCGACGGGGTGTGGCGCGATCACCTCCTGGTGGCGCTGACGGCGGCCGACTACAGCGACACCGTGTCCGCGCGGCTCGTGCGGTCGGGGCGCGCACGCTGGTGCTGACTGCGGGGCGGGTGCGGCGCCGGTGGCGGATGTGATCCTGTCGCCGCACGGCGTGGCACGACCGTCACGGCCCGGCAAGCCTCTAGCCTGAGTGCACGGCTACCCGTCCGGGTGTCGTCGGAAGGAACAGTGGAGGGGGTCGTCGCGTGCCGAACTCGCTTGTGTGGATCGGGTTGGTCGTGGTGTGGATCTTCGTGCTGTTCCCCATGGTCACCGGCCGGCGCTCGCCGGTGCGGCGTACAGGCGAGGCCACCCTGGCCACCCGCGTGCTGCATCGCGGGGGCATGGCGGGCCCCCGGCGCCGCGGGCCCGCCGCAGGCCACGCCGGTGACCCGGATTGGGAGCCCACAGAGGAGCAGGAGCGGGCGCGCCACCGGCATTTCGGAAACCCGGACACCACGCGAGCGGAGGCTCAGATGGACAGTGGCACAACGCGATCAGCCGACCGGGACGCAGACGACGACATCCTCGACGCGGAAGTGGTCGAGGTGACGGCGGACCGGGGGGCGGACGAGTCCGCTGGTGCGGAGTCGGCCGGCGGGGAGCAGTCCGCGGGTAGGGAGCAGTCCGCGGGAAGGGAATCCGCCGAGACGGCGGGCCCGACGGCTGCGGGCGCCGGACTGGACGCGGAGTCTGAGACCGCAGAACGGGACGCCGCGCGGCCGGAGCCGGATGCGGCGGAGCCGTCGAGGGACCTGGAGTCCTCCACGGCCGCGGAGTCATCGACGGACGTGAAGGCCGCCGGGCGCGCGCCCGTGGTGCACAAGAAGGGCCGCGGCGGATTCGATCCGCAGGCGGACGCCATCGCCAGCGCCCAGCGGTACCGGACACGGCAGCGCGTGGTGCTGGGACTCGCGGGCGGAGTGTTCGTCACCTTCGTGGCCGCGCTCCTGCTCACGTCGGTGTTCTGGTGGGGCACCGCGGTGTTCGCCGCCGCGCTGGGCCTCTACATGGGCTACCTGCGCCGCCAGGTGCGCATCGAGCAGGAGATCCGCAGGCGCCGCATGGCGCGGCTGCAGCGTTCGCGCACGCAGGCGCAGGCGGACCGGCGCGTGCGGGCCACCGTGCCCGGGCCGCCGCGGCGCCCGAACGTCAGCGTCCTCGAGGCTGACGACGGGGACCCGGCGTTCGAGCACCTGCCGCCGTATCAGCCGGCCGCGCAGGAGAACCTGCGCCACGCGTCGGGGCAGTAGAAAACCCCTGTTCGCGGGTCGATTTCGTGCTCAAGTCCGGACCTGATATTGTTTTCCCAGCGGTCCACAAGACCGCTCCGGGGCTGTGGCGCAGTTGGTAGCGCGACTCGTTCGCATCGAGTAGGTCAGGGGTTCGATTCCCCTCAGCTCCACCCCGCA
>CAYVJJ010000246.1:0-4447 GCA_964451655.1 uncultured Mycobacteriaceae bacterium
CAGGACCAGGGGTACGGATACGCCCCGCCGCCCCCGCCGCCGAAGAAGCGGTGGCCGTGGGTGGCAGGCAGCGTCGCGGTGCTGGCCGTGGCGGCGGTCGTGGCGGTGCTCGTGACAGCACTGACCGGCGACACAGCCGACGAAGCCGCACCGGTGACGGAGACCGCCCCCGCGCCGGCCTCAGGAGCGGGCCCCGCCACGGATGCGGCTCCTACGCGCACCGCGGACTCCGGGGTGCTGCCCACGAGCGGCACCTTCAAGGTGGGAACCGACATCCGGCCAGGCGAGTACGCGGTGTCGCCGGCAGGCGGTGCGACGGGCTACTGGGAGCGCCTGTCGTGCACCACAGGCGAGTTCGAATGCATCATCGCCAACGACAACGTCAACGGGCCCGGTTACCTCACGATCCTGCCCGGCGACGTGGCCGTACGGGTCGAGAGGCTGCGTCTGGTGCCCACCGGAGCGGCCCCCCTCACGGCCCCGCCGGCGACCACCCCGCCCGCTGCCCGGCCTCCGGCACGCGACGGCGACCTGCCCACCGACGGCCAGGGCTTCGTCGGCAGGCCGGGAGCGCACTGCAATTCCGACGACCCGGCTATGGCCGTCGCCCGCACCGACAGCTCCCTGGTGGTCGTCTGCGAGACGGGGGTGGGCCGCTTCTATTACAAGGGCCTGCGTCTGAGCGACGGTGCGACGATCGAGATCGACGACCCGGTCCCTGCGGGCAGCGGTTTCACGGCGACCAACGAGGGCGTCCGGTACTGGCTCACCAGCACGGCCCTGATCATCACCGACGGGTCGCAGCGGCTGGGAGACGAGCCGGTCCTGCAGTACTGGACCCGGTGACCGCCCCGGCGCGCCGATCGCGGGCCTGCCAGAATGGTCTCGTGACTGCGACGACTCTCGACGGCAAGCTGACCCGCGATGAAATCTTCGCCGACCTCACCACCCGCGTGGCGGCGCTGGCGCAGAAGGGGATCACCCCCGGGCTGGGCACGATCCTGGTGGGCGACGACCCGGGGTCACAGACGTATGTGCGCGGCAAGCACAACGATTGCGCCAAGGTGGGGATCACCTCGCTGCGCCGGGACCTGCCCGCGGATGTCAGCCGCGAGCAGCTGCTGGACACGATCGCGGAGCTCAACGACAACCCCGAGTGCACCGGTTACATCGTCCAGCTGCCCCTGCCGCAGCACCTCGACGAGAACGAGGCCCTCGAATCGGTGGACCCGGACAAGGACGCCGACGGCCTGCATCCGATGAACCTCGGCCGCCTTGTGCTGGGCAAGGAGGCCCCGTTGCCGTGCACCCCGCGCGGCATAATCCACCTGCTGCGGCGCTACGAGGTTCCGATCGCGGGCGCGCACGTGGTGGTCGTCGGCCGTGGCGTGACCGTGGGCCGGCCGATCGGGCTCCTGCTCACCCGCCGCACCGAGAACGCCACAGTGACCCTCTGTCACACCGGCACCCGCGACCTCGCCGCGGAAGTACGGCGCGCGGACATCGTCGTCGCCGCCGCCGGCAGGCCGGGACTGATCACCGCCGATATGGTCAAGCCGGGGGCGGCGGTCCTCGATGTGGGTGTCACCCGCACCGACGCCGGCCTGGCAGGGGACGTCGACGGGGGCGTGTGGGAGGTCGCCGGTCACGTGTCGCCCAATCCCGGCGGGGTCGGCCCGCTGACCCGGGCATTCCTGCTGCGGAACGTGGTCGAGCGCGCCGAACGGGACGCCGGGTAGTCAGCGGCATGGACGGGAGCGGCGCATGAGCGACCAACGGTATCCGCACGGCGACCGGCCGCCGGCCCACCGCGGCGCCGGCGTGCCCGGCCCGGGGCCCGGTAGGGCGGAGCCGGACAGGATCCCGGCGCCCACCGGACCGCCCACCACGCTGCTGTACCGTCTGCGCACCATCCACCTGCCGCTGATCCTGATCGGCTGCGGATTGTTCGCCGCGATGGTGCTGGTGGTGATGGAGCGCTGGCGCCGCGGCACGGTGCTGTTCGGCCTGGTCACGCTCGTGGCGGCGGCGGTGCGGCTGGTTCTCGCTCCGGAGCGTGTGGGAGTGCTGGCCGTGCGCAGCCGCGTGTTCGACGTGGCCACGCTGACCGCATTCGGCGGGCTGATCATGTGGCTGGGGCTGTCGATCGAGTCGCTGGGCACCGGATAGCCCGCGGCCGTCACCCGTGGCGGGCGTCGCGGGGCCGGACGGAGCGGGTCAGCGGCGCGCGGCGGCGGCCTTGCGGGCCAACTCCATCGTCTTGCCGATCGCGGCGTCGACGGCGTCGAACTCGATGAGGAAAGCGTCGTGGCCGAAACGGCTCTCGTACTGCAGGAGCTCGACGCATCCGGCCAAGTGCCCGGCGATCTCGCGCTGCAGCCGGAGCGGATAGAGGCGGTCGGAGTCCCAGCCCGCCACGATCGTCGGCACCTCGCACCCGGCCAGCGCAGCCTCCACACCGCCCCTGCCGCGGCCCACATCATGCCGGTTGAGCGATTCGGTGAGGATGACGTAGCTGCCGGGATCGAAGCGGGCGACGAACTTGTCCGCCTGGTATTCGAGGTAGCTCTGCACCGCGTAGCGACCGTCGCGCAGCGGGTCCTCGTCCATCTGGCCTGCGTTGCCGAAACGCTCGTCCAGTTCGAACTCGGTGCGATAGGTCAGGTGCGCGAAGCGCCGCGCGAGCTTGAGCCCGTCCACGGGCCGCCGGCCGGTCCCGTAGAAGTCGCCGCCCTGCCAATCGGGGTCACGGCGGATGGCCTCCAACTGGGTGGTCTGGGTGCCGATCTGGTCGGCGGTGGCGCGTGCCCCGACTGCGAGGATCAGCGCGGAGTCGACGCGTTCGGGATAGGTGATCTCCCACTCGAGCGCCCGCGCGCCGCCCATGGACCCGCCCATCACCGACGCCACGCGGTCGATGCCGAGCAGCTCCAGGGCACGGGCCTCGGCACGCACTTGGTCGCGGATCGACAGGTAGGGGAACCGCGACCCCCACGGCCGTCCGTCCGGAGCGGCCGAGGACGGGCCGGTGCTGCCGCCGCATCCGCCGAGGGAATTGGTGGAGATCACGCACCATTCGTCGGTGTCGAGGGCCAGCCCGGGGCCGATCAACCCGTTCCACCACCCGGGCGACGGGTGCTCCTCGTCGGCGGGCCCGGTGGCGTGCGAATCGCCGGTGAGGGCGTGCAGTGCGAGCACCGCATTGTCACGCTCGGCGTTGAGCTCGCCCCAGCGCTGCACGGCGATGGTGACCTGGGGGAGGCGGACGCCGCAGTCGAGGTCGAGCGGACCGATCTCGACGGCGCCCAACCGCCCGTCCGGCGTCGGGAGCGACGCCGGACGGGCAGGCCGGACAGCGCTCATCGTCAAGATGCTGCCGCCGCCGCGAAACCGGTACGCAGGTCCGCCAGGATGTCGTCGATCCCCTCGATGCCCACGCAGAGGCGCACCTGACCCGCGTAGACGCCCGCCGCCTCGCGCTCCGCTTCGGAGAGCTGCTGGTGGGTGGTGGACCAGGGGTGGACGACCAGCGAGCGCACGTCGCCCATGTTGGCCACGTGGCTGTGCAGGGTGAGCGCGTCGATGAAGGCGCGCGCGGCCTTCTCGCCGCCCGAGATGTTGAAGGTCAGCACCGCTCCCGTGCCGCGGGGCAGCAGCTCCTTACCGCGCTGGTGCCACCGGGACGAGGCCAGGCCGGCGTAGGAGACGGACTCGACCTCGTCGCGCTGCTCCAGGAACTCCGCGACGCGCTGGGCGTTGGCGACGTGCCGCTCCACGCGCAGGCTCAGCGTCTCCAGCCCCTGGGCGGTGAGGAACGCGTTGAAGGGCGACGGCGCGTTGCCCATGTCGCGCAGCAGCTGCACCCGGGCCTTGAGCGCGAACGCGGGAGCACCCAGGTCCGCGTACACGACCCCGTGGTAGCTCTCGTCCGGCTCGGTGAAGCCCGGGAACCGGGGCGTGCCGTCGGCCTGCGTGACCGTCCAGTCGAAGTTGCCGCCGTCGACGAGCACCCCGTTGATGGTGGTGCCGTGGCCGCCGAGGTACTTGGTGGCCGAGTGCACCACCACGTTGGCGCCGTGCTGCAGCGGATTGAGCAGGTACGGGGTCGCGATGGTGTTGTCGACGATCAGCGGCACCCCCGCGTCCTTCGCCACGCCGGAGATCCCGGGCAGGTCCAGCACGTCCCCGCGCGGGTTGCCGATGGTCTCTCCGAACAGCGCCTTGGTATTGGGCTTGACGGCGGCGCGCCACTGCTCGATGTCGTCGGGGTCGTCGACGAACGTCACGTCGACGCCGATCCTGCGCAGCGTGTAGTGGAACAGGTTGAACGTGCCGCCGTAGATGTGGGGGCTCGACACGATGTGGTCACCGGCGCCCGCGATGTTCAGCAGTGCGTACATGGTGGCCGACTGGCCCGACGACAGCAGCAGGGCCGCGACGCCGCCCT
>CAYVJJ010000247.1:0-4356 GCA_964451655.1 uncultured Mycobacteriaceae bacterium
CCCCCCCCCGCGCCCCCGGGGCCCGGGCGCGCGGCCCCCCCCCCACGCGCCGCGCCGGCCCCCGCGGGGGGCCCCCCCCCCGACTCGTCTGCGCGGCTCCGGTGCCGGCGTGTCCCGTCAGGAGGCCGCGGTGAGCGCGCTGGCGCAGTACTTGCACTTGGTGGCCTTCTCCGGAAGGTCGTCGGAGAGGCACTCGGGGCAGGTCTTGGTGGGCGCGGGCTCGCCGAAGACCTCGTTGCCGCGGTGCGCCTGGTACGCGCGGTACGGCACGACCACCACGAAGTAGATGACCGCCATGAAGATGATGAAGTAGATGACGCCCGAGATGAAGGCGCCGATGTCGACGAACGTGTCGCTCTGACCGTCACGGATGAGCCAGCCGAGCCCGAGGCTGTCCCCGCCACCGCCCGCGGCGGCCACAAGCGGGTTGATCACGTTGTCGGTGAAGGCTTTGACAAGGTTGCTGAAGGCGGTCGCGACGACGAGGCCGACCGCCACGACGACGACCTCGCCCTGCATCATGAAGTTCTTGAAGCCCTGGAGCATTGTGGGGATCCCTTCGGTTATGGCCGCAATGCGAAACGGCACTTATCCCGAATGTTAAAATAGTGACAACTGCCGCGCAACGGAATCCGTCGTATCAGTGCCGGATCGTCATGGCCCGGCCGCGCGGACCCGCGGTCAACCCGCCTCCTTCTTGAACCGCCGCGAGCCGAACCACGCGGCGAGCACCAGCATCGCGACCGTCAGACCCACACCCCACCAGGCCGTGGCGGTGCCGTAGTCGCCGTCGAAGAAGTCACGGACGCCGTCCACGACGTGCTTGAGCGGGTTCACCTCGCTGATCCAGCGCAACCACCCGGGTGCGAGCGTCATCGGGAGCAGGATCCCGGACAGCAGCAGGGCGGGCAAAGCGAAGATGTTGAGCAACGGCGCGAAAGCGTCCTCGCTCTTGAGCGTGAGCGCGAGGCCATAGGACACCGAGGCGAACGTGAAGCCGAGCAGGGCGACGATGATCAGAGTGAACACCACGCCCAGAACGGGCGCGCGCAGACCCAGAGGGATGGCCACCAGGATGAGGATGCCCCCCTGGAACAGCAGGACGACCATGTCGCGCATGACTCTGCCCAGCAGCAGCGACAGACGGGACGCCGGCGTGACGCGCTGGGCCTCGATGACTCCGGCGCGGTATTCGGCGATCAGACCGAACCCCACGAACAACGAACCGAAGATGGCCAGCTGCACAAGGATCCCGGGCACGAACAGCTGGTAGGCGTTGCCGGTGCCGAGCTGCCCGGCGATGGGCTTGAGCAGCGGACCGAACAGCACCACATACAGGATCGGCTGCGACAGCCCGATGGCCACCCAGGCCGGATTGCGCAGTGAGATCCGCATCGACCGCCGGAAGATCAGCAGCGTGTCCCGAAGGATCGAATTGCGCTGTGCGGGCGGCGCGGCCGGCTCCACAGCGGTGTCCTGTCCGGTCATGCCCGTCCTCCTTCCCGGGCCGGGCTCTTTTCGACCGGCACCGCCGATGCGTCTTCGCCTGCCGACCCCGGCGGCGCCGCGGATGGGTTCGCGCCCTCCTCGCGGAGCGAACGCCCGGTGAGTGTGAGGAACACGTCGTCGAGGCTGGGGCGGCGCGTCTCCAGCGACACAGGGGTGATCCCGGCCGCGTCCAGCTCGCGGACCAACGTGATCAGCGCGGCGCCCCCGTGCGGCACCCGCACGTCGACACGCGCCCCGGCGATGCTCGGCTCGTCCGCGCCGGTGAGGCCGCCCATGAGTGCGGCGGTCTTCCGGACCTGATCCTCCCGCTCCAGTTCCACGTCGATCACGTCGCCGCCGACACGGGCCTTGAGCGCATCCGGCGTGCCCTCGGCGACGATGCTGCCGTGGTCGATGACCAGGATGCGGTCGCAGAGCGAGTCGGCCTCGTCCATGTAGTGGGTGGTGAGGAAGACGGTGGTGCCGCGGCGATCCCGCAGGCCGGAGATGTGGTCCCACATGTTGGCGCGGGCCTGCGGGTCGAGTCCGGTGGTGGGCTCGTCGAGGAAGACCAGTCCGGGCTTGTGGGCCAGGCCCATGGCGATGTCGAGGCGGCGCTTCTGACCACCGGACATGGTCTTGGGCTGACGCTCCCACAGTCCCTGCAGGTCCAGCGACTCGAACAGCTCGCGCCCGTGGCGTTCGGCGGCCGGCTTGCCGATCCCGTAGAGCATCGCGTGGTCCACCAGTTCCTCGCCCGCCCGCGCCTCCGGGTGCGCGGCGCCGGACTGCGGCACGTAACCGATGCGGCGCCGGACCCCGACAGGATCCTTGCGCAGATCGCACCCCGCGACCGTCGCCGTGCCCTCAGTGGGTTCGAGCAGCGTCGTGAGCATGCGCAGCGTCGTGGTCTTGCCGGCGCCGTTGGGGCCGAGGAAGCCGACGATCTCGCCGGCGTCCACGTCCAGGTCCACCCCGGCGACCGCCCGTACCTCCTGACGGCGTTTGCGGAAGGTCCGCGCCAGCCCGCGTGCCCGGATCACGCGCCGGGCTCTTCGCCGCCGGCGGGACCGGGGCCGGACGGCGCGCCGCTGACCACCTCCGCCTCATCGAAGCGCATGCGCGCGTGTGCAATGCCGCTGGAGAACAGGGCCCGCCGCGGAAGCCCCAGCGAACGCAGCTCCTCCGCCCACGGATGCGGGCCGAGGATCACGTGCGCGCCCCCCGGGCGCGTCCGTGTGCCCGAGGCCGTCAGGGTCCAGGAGATTTTGCGCGTGACGCCGCCGGAGTGCGAATACACGTCGATCGCCGACGAGACTCCGGAGCCGGGCACCGGGATCCCCCGGGCGAGCCGCATGTCCGCCACCAGATCCCCGTCCAGCCGGACGGCACCGCGGACGCCGCCCGGCGACCGGTCGATGTCGATCTCCGAGAGCACCTTGGGGAACCCCCAGATGGTGCGGCCCGCCTCCATCGTGAACTCCTCGGTGACCGGGAGCCGATGCACGAACGCGCCCGCCGACCCGGACGCCAGCGCACGCAGGTTCCCCAACGCACCGGCCGGCCCTCCCCCGGACTCCGCGCGCACCAGGAAACCCACTCCGAACTCCTTGTAGCGGTACAGATCCCCGTCGTGGTACTCGATGAACATCAGACCGCAGATCGTGCGGCCGGGCCGATAGGGCAGCACCGTCAATCCCGAGTAGCCGATCACATCCTGCGCACGCTGCGCCGGGACGGCGAACATGGCCGCGTAGACCTCGGCGTCGCGGATGCGGACAGGCATGCTCACCTGTTCACCGCGGATAGTGAACTGCGTCGACACGGCCTCACCTCTTCACTGGCTCGTCACTGCCCGTCACGCGCGAGCCTCTCACCCGTGGGGCCTCTCACGCGCGGGGCCATCCTACTGGTGACGGCCGACACAGCCGCGTCGATCCGTCCCGTCACCTCGGGCGACGCAGCACGGACGCCGGGGGCCATGTTCTTGAATATCACCACCGTGATGCGAAACAGTAACGAATCGGTTACGTTTACTGTCACGGACGGAGTAAGGACTGGACGACCATGACAACGAAGACTGCACACCGCACACTGCTGACAGGGGCGGCCACGCTGCTGGCGGGCGGCGCGGCCCTCGTTTTCAGCGGCACCGCCGCAGCGGCGGCCCCGCAGTGCCCCACAGGGCTCGATGAGCTTCCCCCCGACGCTCTGAGCCAGGCGTCCACGGTGGCCCAGCAATCGGTCGCCGGCAACTTCCCGGACCGCGACGTCTCCGACGCGTACGTCTCGGGCTCCACCCGCTCGGAGGCCGGCCCCGTCGGCCAGGAACTCATCGAGCAGTGCGGCCCCGAGGTACAGAGCAAGTCGGTCATCGTCGACTTCGTGTTCCCGTCGATGCTGCCCGACGCGGCCCGGTCGTACGGCGCCTCGGTGGTCTCCTTCGACAACGGACGCTACTTCGTCTGGCGCACCGCCTGACCGCGCGACGAGCGGCGAAGACGGCCTGCGCACGGGCCCCCGTCTGCGCGTAGCGTCGGTGGCCGTGCGCACCCATACCATCGTCGACTCGCCCATCGGCCCGCTCACGCTCATCGGCGAGGACGACGCGCTGTGCGGGCTGTACATGCGGACGCGCACTCATCCGCCGAGCCCCGACGCCCTGGGGGAACGGGTGCACACCGGATTCGACGGGGTGGTCTCACAGCTCGAGGAGTACTTCGCGGGTCGGCGACGCGAGTTCACACTGCCGCTGCGGCCGCACGGCACCGCGTTCCAGCTGGCGGTGTGGGAACGCCTGCGCGCAATCCCCTACGGAAGCACCTGCAGCTACGGCGAGCTCGCGGCACGGCTCGGAAGGCCGACGGC
>CAYVJJ010000248.1:0-4350 GCA_964451655.1 uncultured Mycobacteriaceae bacterium
CCGCGCGAGGGCCTGCAGTACAAGTTCCCGTTCGAGGTGGACAAGACGTCCTACCCGTACTTCGACCTGACCTCGCGTACCACCAACCCGATCGATTTCGCCGGTGAGGAGGAGATCGGCGGGATGGAGGTCTACCACTTCACGCAGAAGGTGGGCCCCGTCGACCTGGCTCAGACGGTGGGCGGCACCACCGACAAACTCACGATCCCCGCAAAGGCGCTGGGCGTCACCGGCGACGAGGACGTCACCGTCCACCGCTTCTACACCAACGAGCGCGACCTGTGGGTGGACCCGGTCACCGGCGTGATCGTCAAGGGCCGAGAGCAGATCAACCAGTACTTCGCGCGCGGCGCCGACGACCCCGAGCGCATCACCGCCCTGTCGGTCAGCCCCGAGACCGGACTGACCTTCGACGAGGACACCGTCGACTATCAGCTGAAGCAGGCGCAGGACGGCCAGGACCAGATCCGGCTGGTGACGTTCATCATCCCGCTGATCGCCGGCATCGTCGGTGCCCTCGCGCTGCTGGCCGGGCTGATCCTCGGCTTCCTCAAGATCGGCCGGCGCGGCGACCGGCACGAGGAGGTCCGGAACGACGGCGGCTGGGACGATGGCGGCTGGGACGACCAGCCCACCGAGCAGTTCCCGACGTACTGACCTCCGGCCGCGGTCCGGCGCCCCGCCCGGGCCGCAGCGACAGCAGCACCGCCACCGTGACCGCCGCGGTCGTGCCCAGCGCACAGACCGCGGCGGTCACGACCATCTGCGGCACGGACGTGCACAGCGCCAGCACGCCGCCCTCGACCACCAGACCGGCCCAGGCGATCGCCGCCAGACGGGTGGCGTCGCGGGCGATCGTCGACAGAAGCGCGCCCTGCAGCACCGCGAACGCTGCGCCCACCAATGCGAACAGCCACAACAGCCCGACGACGGGCCGGTACTGCCCGCCCACGAGCACCGGCACCAGCGGAGCGGCGGCCGCGGCGCAGGCCACGACACCCACCCCCAGACCGGTCAGCATCGCCAGCGTGGACCGCACCGCGCGCAGCGAATGCTCCGGCCTCGCCATCCGCGGATACAGCACCACCCCCACCGCGGCCGGCAGCCAGAACGCGGCCTTGGTGGCCACCGACCCCATCGCGTAGACACCTGCGTCGGTCCCCGAAAGCACCACGCGCGCCATGATCAGGTCCACCGACGTCAGCGCGATGAGCACCAGCTGCACCTGCGAGGCGCGCAGCACGGCCGTCGGGGCGCCCGCCGCCGGCGCGCGACCCGCCCCGGCACGACCGGCGACCGCATCCCCGACGGCCGCCTTCCCGGCCACCCCGTTCCCGGCCACCCCATTGCCGGTGGCCGCAGTGCGGACGACCACGGTGCGGACGACGCCGCGCGCCGCCAGCACCGCCACGGCCGTACCGACCGTGCTCGCGGCCAGGGCCGCCGTGGCGCCGCCGCCCGCCAGCAGCACAGCGGCCGCCGGCAGCACCTTGCCCACGCCCGCCGCGCCCAGCACCGCACCGAGAGCGGCGAACCGTTCCCGCCCCTGCAGCACCCCCTGCTCTCCTGCGAGAAGCACCAGCATCGGCGCCATCGCCATCGCCGCCGCGGCCGCCGCCACCGGGGTGTCCAGCACCGAAGCCAGCAGCGGGGTGGCCACCGCGGCGAGCACCGCGACGATGGCGCCGGTCCGGTATGTCAGCGAGCGGGCCCCGTCTCCCGCACGCTCCGCGCCCGCCGCAGCACCTCCGGCGCCCGCCGGGGTGCGGGCGATCCCCCGCGCGATCACCGCCTGCAGTGCCAGCGCGGGCACCGCGAGCACCAGCTGCGCGGTCACAAGGCTCGCGAACATGCCGTAGCCGGCGGGCAGCAGCAACCGCCCCGCCAACAGGTAAAGCACGTAGGACAGGGCGTTGGCGGACATCGCGCCCGCGGTCACCCAGGTCATGCCGGCGACGGTGCCGCCGGGCCTCTGCAGCCGCGCGTCGTCGCCGCCACGGCCGGCCGACGCCCGGCCGGCACCGATCCGCCGCTTCTCCGCCACGCGCCCATGATCCCAGGCGCGGTCGCCGGCCCGCCGTCGGCGGGGCCGGCACGTGCCGCGGCGCAGGCATCCGCCGCGCCAGTAGTGTCTGCGTCATGCGCGCGCACGCCCAGGTCACCCGGCCCCGTCCGGGCCGCGCGCACCGGTCGGCCGTGCCCGCCGTGACGGTGCTCTGGCCGCTGGCGATCGCGCTGGTGATCGCCGGGCCACTGCTCGGCGGCGGCCACCTGCTGCTTCGCGACGCCGTGAGCACCCCGCGCTCCTACTTCACCGACGCGGCGCTGGGAGTCTCCGGTGCGGCGCCCAGGGCGGTCCCGCAGGACGCGCTGGTCGCGGCCCTGTCGGCCGCGGTGGACGGCGGGGTCGTGGTCACGGCGGTGCTGGTGGCCACGCTCTGGGCGGCGGGCGCGGGGGCGGCCGCGATGGCGGGGGCCCTAGTGCCCGCCCGCGGGCGGCGTGCGGGCGCCTCCGATCTGGCGGGCCGCCTCGCGGCGTCGACGCTCGCGGTGTGGAACCCGTACGTGGCCGAGCGGCTGCTGCAGGGGCACTGGAGCCTGTTGGCCGGGTACGCCGCGCTGCCCTGGCTGGTGTGGGCGGGGGTGCGGATGCGCCGCGCACCCGCCGCCGGTGCGGGCGCCACCCTGCTGGCGCTGGCGGCCGCGGGGCTCACACCCACGGGCGCGGTGCTCGGCCTGATCGTCGCGCTGGTGACGGCGGCCCTCCCCGGCGGACGGCGGCGCGCCGCCCGGGTGCTGACCGTGGCGTCCGGGTTCGCGGCGGTCGCGGCGCCCTGGCTTATCACCGCGGCCGTCGCATCGTCGGGCACCGCCTCCGATCCCGCGGGCGTCGACGCCTTCGCCGCCCGCGCCGAGCCGCACCTGGGCACCCTCGGCAGCCTTGCCGGGCTCGGTGGCATATGGAACTCGCAGGCCGTACCCGGTTCGCGCACGGGGATCGGGGCGCTGCTGGGCACAGTCGTAGTGCTGGGGCTGGTGGCGTGCGGGGTGCGGGGGGTGTGGCGGCGCCGCGCACACCCGGTGGTCGCTGCGGTGGGGGTGCTCGCAGTGGCAGCGGTGGCGATCGCGGCCCTGGCAGCGACCCCGCCGGGGCTCGCCGCGGGGCGGTGGCTGGTGGAGCAGGTGCCGGGGACGGGACTGTTCCGCGACGCCCAGAAATGGGTGGCCCTGGCGCTGCCCGGCTATGCGCTCGCGGCGGCCCTGGGCGCCCGCGCGGCAGGGCGGCTGCTGTTCCGGCTGCTCTCCCGCGGGCCGTCGCACTCCGCTCTGCCGATCCGAGTACGGCTTCGCGCGGCACGCCGGGAAAACAGGTGCACGGAACGGGATCCGGCACTCGGACCGGGACAGACCGGGACCGCGCTCGCGGCCGGCATCGGGGCCGGCGCGCTGCTGATCGCCGCGTTGCCGTCCCTCGCATGGGGGGTGGGCGGTGCCCTGCGGCCCGTGCAGTACCCGGCCGGCTGGGACCGGGTGGCGAAGGTCCTCGACGAGGCGCCGGCCGACGGCGCCGTGGTCACGCTGCCCGCCGGGTCCTACCGGGATTTCTCCTGGACACCCGGCCCGGTTCTCGACCCGGCGCCCCGCTATTTCGACGCCGACGTCCTGGTGCCCGGCGACCTGCCCGTGGGCGGCACGACGGTGGCCGGCGAGGGCGACCGCGCCCGGGACGCCCAACGGGCACTCGTCGAGGGCGCCCCGCCGGAGCGGCTGGCGGCCGAGGGTGTGCGCTGGGTGCTGGTGCAGCACGGCACGCCGGGACCGCTCGGCGACAGTTCCGCCACACTCGCGCAGGCCGCACGGGTGTACTCGGATGCGGACCTGAGCCTTTACCGGATCGACGGCCCGGTGCGCGATCTCGGGGCCACCACGGCACAGCGCGCGTGGTCGTGGGCCGGGCACGCGCTCTGGGTGCTCACCGCCGCGGCCGGGACCGGGCTCATAGTCGCCGCGCGGTGGGGGCGCAGAGGCCGCGGCTGACCGGACAGTGCAGCGCGGGAGCCCGCCGTGTAAGGCTGTCAGCTCAGCGGGCGGCCGGGGCGACGGACGCGCCGCGCCCCACCAGCCCGCTCACGCGCCGCCCGCCGGCCGCCGCGGCCAGCACGTCGGCGAACGCCTCGCCCGAACGCTCCCACGAGAACTCCTGCACACGGGCCCGCGCCTTCTCCCCCAGCCCACTGCGCAGGCGGGCGTCCCGGAGCAATCCGGCCACGGCGTCGACCAGCTCGTCGCGCTCGTCCACCAGCAGGCCGGTGACGCCGTCGAGCACCGAGTCGGTGAGCCCGCGCGAGC
>CAYVJJ010000249.1:0-4346 GCA_964451655.1 uncultured Mycobacteriaceae bacterium
CCGGGCGTGCGCGACTGCTCCATCCAGCGCCGCAACCAGAAGGTCATCGAGGAGTCGAGTTCCCCCCTGCTGACCGAGGAGCAGAAGAACCACCTGCGCCAGGTCTCGGCGGACCTGATCCGCGCCGCCGGCTACCACGGGGCCGCCACCGTCGAGTACCTCTACCAGCCCAGCCAGCAGATCTTCACGTTCCTGGAGGTCAACACCCGCCTGCAGGTGGAGCACCCCATCACGGAGTTCACCACCGGCATCGACCTGGTCAAGCTGCAGATCCTCACCGCCGCGGGAGAGCGCCTGCCGGGTGCGTGCCCGCCGGAGTTCGGCCACGCCGTCGAGGCCCGCCTGAACGCCGAGGACGCGGAGAACGGCTTCGCCCCGGCCCCCGGGACGGTCAAGCTGTGCAAGTTCCCGCTGGGTTCGGGCATCCGCGTGGACACCGGCATCGCGCAGGGCGACGTCATCCCGCCCGACTACGACTCGATGGTCGCCAAGATCATCGCGTGGGGCCACGACCGCGACGAGGCCCTGGCACGGCTGCGCACCGCGCTGCGCGAGACGACGGTGGTCCTCGACGGCGGCACCACCACCAAATCCTTCCTGCTCGCGCTGCTCGACGAGCCGGACCTCATCAGCGGCACGGCCGACACCGGCTGGCTGGACAAGACCGGCGCCGGCGTGGGCGGCGCCCCGGGGCCCACCGCGGAGGTGGCGCTGCTCGCGGCCGCCGTGCACGCCTACGACGTCGAGGAGTCCGTCGAGCGCACCAACTTCCTGTCGTCCGCCCGCGGCGGACGCCCGCGCGCCACGCACAAGATCGGCCGCACGGTGGAGCTGAGCTACCTCGGCCAGGGCTACAAGCTCACCGTCGGCCAGATCAGCCCGCGCAGCTACCTGATCGAGGGCGACTTCGGCGAGGTCGAGGTGGGCGTGGACCGCCTCGGCCTGTACGAGTCGCGGATGAGCGTGCACGGGAGACGCCACCAGGTGGTCACCGTCGCCGGCCCCGCCCAGTACCTGGTGGAGGTCGACGGGGTCAGCCACCAGATCAGCCAGGACGAGGCGGGTGTGGTCCGCGCACCGGCGCCGGCGGTGGTGGTCGCGGTGCCCGTGGCCGTCGGCGACGAGGTGGAGGCCGGGGACCCGCTGGTGGTGCTCGAAGCGATGAAGATGGAGACCTCGGTGCGCTCCCCCATCGCCGGCCGCGTCAGCGAGGTCGTCGCCACCGTCAACTCGCAGGTGGACGCCGGTGCGGCGCTGGTGCGCGTCGACGCCTCCGACGGCGAGGACCCCGCCGCCGCGTCGGCTCCGCGCATCGGGTTCACCCCGTCGCCGGACGGCGGCGCCCAGCACGACCCGCGCGAGCGCGCCCTGCACCTGCTCGAGGTCATGGCCTCGACGATCACCGGCTACGACGTACCCCGCGACCGCGCCCAGGCGCTGCTGGACGAGTACCAGCGGCTGCGCTCGGGGCTGGCCGCCGACGACACCGCCATCGTGGATGCGGAACTGGATCTGCTCACCACCTTCGCGGACCTGTGCGAGCTCTCCCGCAACCGGCCGACCTATGAGGAGGAGTCGGGCGACGTCGCCGTGCACAGCCCGCGCGAGCACTTCCACGCGTTCCTGTACTCACTCGACGCCGAGCGTGAGGGTCTGCCGCAGGTCTTCCGCGACAACCTCGCACGCGCGCTGCGGCACTACGGGATCACCGCGGAGGAGGTGGAGAGCGACGCCGCCGACCGGCAGGGCCAGACCCTCGAGGAGGCCGTCTACCGCGTGTTCCTGTCTCTGCAGCGCGCCGACAACCAGATCCCGGTGATCGCCGCACTGCTGGACCGCTGGCTCAGCGACGCCGCCGGGTCCGCGCGCCTGGCCGGCTCCGGCTCGGCCCACGCCGCGGACGCCTCCGTGGTCGACGCCGGCCGCCTGGACGCGACGGGGCTGGACTCCCGCGGCCTCGACACCGCGGGATCCGACCCGGCGATGTACGACGCCGCGGACGCCGCCCCGCCCGAGCAGCTCGCCGAGGTGCTCGACCGCCTCATCGTCGCCACCCAGCTGCGCTACCCGGTCATCGGCGACGCCGCCCGCAACCTGCGGTTCCGGCTGTTCGACCAGCCCCGGATCGTGCGGGCCAGGCAGGACTCGTTCGACCGCATCCGGGGTGTGCTTGCGCGCCTGGCGGAGAACCCGCGGGCCACCGACTACACGCGCCGCATCGCCCGGCTGATCTCGACCCCCGAGCCGCTCACCGATCTGCTCGCCGGGCACGTGGCGCGCGACGCGGCCGAGGCCGGTCCGCTGCTGGACGTGATCACCCGGCGCTACTACGAGATCCGCGACCTCACCGACGTGCGGCTCACCAGCGAGGGCAGCCACCACTTCGTCACCGGTTCCTACACGCTGCAGGGCGAGACGCTGCGGCTGGTCTCCGCGCTGGGTTCGCACGCCACGCTCACCCGCCTGCTCGACGAGATCGACCGGATCACCGCCGACATGTACGACGGCTGCGATGCGGACCGCACCGGCACCCTGGTGACGGACGTGTACGTGACCTGGCCGGAGACGATCACCGACGCGGACGCGGTGGGCGAGGAACTGCGCGCCCTGCTCGCGGGGCGCGAGGCCACCGGCGACGGCCGGCGCGTGACGTTCACCGTGTGCTCCGACAGCGGGCCCAACCACCAGTTCACCTTCCGGCCCGACGAGTACGGCGCGCCGCAGGAGGAGGTCGTCATCCGCGACCTGCACCCGCTCACCGCGCAGCGCCTGGACCTGTGGCGGCTCAAGAACTTCGTGGGCACGCGCCTTCCCGCCGCGCCGGGGACGTACCTGTACCACCTGTCGGGCCGCGAGAACCCCAAGGACGAGCGGCTGATCGCCATGGCCGAGGTGCGCGACGCCACCCCGGAGCTCGACGCCGACGGGGAGATCGTCGGGATGCCCGAGATCGAGCGCACCCTCACCGCGTGCCTCGACGGGATCCGGCGCGCCCAGGGCGCCCGGGGCGACAAGCGCCGCCTCGACGCCAACCGCGTGGTGCTCTACATCTGGCCCACCATCACCATGGCCCCCGACCGCATCGAGAAGATCGCGCGCAACATCGCGCCGATCACGCAGGGCGCCGGAATCGAACAGATCATCCTCATGGCCTCGATCGGCGAGGGCGACGGAGCCGGGCAGCGCGGCACCGGCCGCCTGCGGCCCGGGCAGCGGGACGTGGCCGTGCGTTTCTCCTACCGTTCGGGCGCAGGCGTGGTCATGTCGATCACGGAACCGCCCACCGAACCGATGCAGCCGGTGTCCGCCTACACCCAGAAGGTGCAGCGCTCCCGCTCGCGGGGCACGGTGTACCCGTATGAGCTGATCCCGCTGCTCACCGGCCGCAAAGGCGCCTTCGTCGAGCACGACCTGGCCGACGACGGCAGCCTCACGCTGGTGCCCGTGGACCGCCCCTACGGTGAGAACAAGGCCGGCATCATCACCGGCGTCGTCACCACGCCCACCGCGCGGTACCCGGAGGGGGTCCGGCGCGTGGCGCTGTTCGGCGACCCCACCCGCGCACTGGGCACCGTGGCCGAGGCCGAGTGCTCGCGGGTGGTGGCCGCACTGAATCTGGCCGAGGAGCTCGGCGCCCCCGTGGAGTGGTTCACGCTGTCCTCCGGCGCCACCATCTCGATGGACTCGGGCACCGAGAACATGGACTGGGTCTCGCGGGCGCTGCGCAGGATCGTCACCTTCACCCAGCGCGGCGGGGAGATCAACGTCGTCGTCGCCGGCATCAACGTCGGCGCCCAGCCGTACTGGAACGCCGAGGCCACGATGCTCATGCACACCAAGGGCATCCTGGTGATGACGCCCGACAGCGCCATGGTGCTCACCGGCAAGCAGTCGCTCGACTACTCCGGCGGCGTGTCGGCCGAGGACAACTTCGGCATCGGCGGCTACGACCGCGTGATGGGGCCCAACGGGCAGGCGCAGTACTGGGCGCCGAACCTCAGCGCGGCGTGCGAGATCCTCAACGCCCACTATGAACACGCCTACCGGGCGCCGGGCGAGCGCTTCCCGCGGCCGGCCCCCACCGCCGACCCGGTCGACCGCGACGTGTGCAGCTATCCGCACGTCCATCCGGGCAGCGACTTCACCACCGTCGGCGAGATCTTCTCCGCGGAGAAGAACTTCGAGCGCAAGAAACCGTTCGACATCCGCACCGTCATGCGGTCGTTGGTCGACCAGGACCACCCGCCGCTGGAGCGGTGGGCGGACATGGCGGGCGCCGACACCTCGGTGGTGTTCGACGCGCACCTGGACGGCAACCCGGTGACGGTCATCGGCATCGAGTCGCG
>CAYVJJ010000250.1:0-4346 GCA_964451655.1 uncultured Mycobacteriaceae bacterium
CCCGTCGTGCGGGTCGGCCGGCGTCAGTTCGCCGATCACCGGCGCTCCGGGAATTTCGCCGGCCACCAGGAGCCCGCCGGACGTCTGCGCGTCGGCGAGCAGGAGCAGCTCGTCGTCGGCCACATGGGCGTTCAGACTGGGGCGCACCCAGTCGAGGTTGCGTCGGGTCCCGCCGCTGACGAAACCGCCGCGCAGCGCGTCCCGCGCCCCGTCCAGATAGGGGACCGCTGCGGCATCGATCACCGCGGACACGCCGCTGGCCCGCGCCATCTTGTACAGGTGCCCCAGCAGCCCGAAGCCGGTGACGTCCGTGGCGCAGGTGATCCCGGCGGTGAGCGCGTCCCGCGCGGCGTCCGCGTTGAGCCGCGTCATCGCGTCGACCGCCTGGGGGATCGCGTCGCCGGTGTTCTTGTGCCGGCAGTTGAGCACGCCGATCCCCAGCGGTTTCGTCAGGCTCAACGGCATGCCCGCGCGGCCGGCGTCGTTGCGCATGAGGCGGGCCGGATCGGCGGTGCCGGTGACGGCCATGCCGAACTTGGGTTCCGGATCGTCCACGCTGTGCCCGCCGGCGACGTGACATCCGGCGGACCCCGCCACGTCCCGGCCCCCGCGCAGCACCTCCGCCGCCATCTCGTAGGGAAGCGCACCGGTGGGCCAGCAGAGCAGGTTGATCGCCACCAGCGGCGTCCCGCCCATCGCGTACACGTCCGACAGGGCGTTGGCGGCGGCGATCCGGCCCCAGTCGTACGGGTCGTCGACGACGGGAGTGAAGAAGTCAGCGGTCGAAATGATCGCGAGCGAGTCCCGGATGCGTACGGCCGCCGCGTCGTCGCCGTCGTCGAGCCCCACCAGGAGTTCGCCGGCCGGATCGGTGACGGGAGCGCCGACGAGGCCCGCGACCACGTCCTCCAGCGCGCCGGGTGGGATCTTGCAGGCGCACCCGCCGCCGTGGCCGTAGGAGGTGAGACGGTCGAGCGCGGTATCCGGGGAGGCCATGGCCCGAGAGTAGGCCACCCGCCACCGGTGGGGCGGCGGAGTCAGTAGGCTCCTGGAGATGGAGGCGTAAGGGCTCCTGGTGGACCCCGCGGTCTTCAAAACCGACGTGGCCGAGCACCTCGGTCAGGCGGGTTCGATTCCCGTCCGCCTCCGCCACCAGCACCCGTGCGTGCAGAGAGGCGGTGCCCGCGATATCCGACCAGCGTGCCACCGACCCGCGCCGCCGCGTCCCGTCCACGGACGCGCTGCTCCGTGACGCGCGGCTGCAGCCCGCGCTCGACTCCCTCGGCGCGCCCTACGTCAAAGCCTGGCTGAAGGGCGCCCAGAACGCCGTGCGCGCGGGCGACCTCGCGCCGGAGGACATCGTCGAGGCCGTCCTCTCCCAGATCCCGGAGGCCCCGGTGACGGCGGCGCGGGTCCTCAACGCCACCGGCGTCCTCCTGCACACCAACCTGGGCCGGGCGCCGCTGTCCGAGGCCGCGGTGCGGGCCGTCGGCATCGCCTCGGGCGCCACGGACGTCGAACTGGACCTGGCCACCGGCCGGCGCGGCGTCCGGGGCCGCGGCGCGCTGGAGGTGCTGCGGGCCGCGGTGCCGGACGCCGAGGACGCCTACCTGGTCAACAACGGCGCGGCGGCGCTGGCCCTCGCCGCCACGGCCCTCACCCCGGCGGGCGCGGACACACCCGGGACGATCGTGATCGCGCGCGGGGAGATGGTGGAGATCGGCGACGGCTTCCGGCTGCCCGACCTGCTCGAATCCACCGGCGCCACGCTCCGCGAGGTGGGCACCACCAACCGGGTGACCGCCGACGACTACGCCCGGGCCGTCGACGAGGACACCGCCTTCATCCTCAAAGTGCACCCGTCGAACTTCGTCATCAGCGGGTTCACGGCCAGCGTCAGCGCGGGGGAGCTGCGCGGGCTGGGGGTGCCGGTGGTGGCGGACATCGGCTCGGGCCTGCTGGCCCCGCATCCGGCGCTGCCCGACGAGCCGAGCGCCGGCGGCATGCTCCGCGCCGGGGCCGACCTGGTGACCGCCAGCGGCGACAAGCTGCTGGGCGGGCCGCAGGCGGGCGTGGTGGTGGGCCGGGCCGCGCTGATCCAGCGGATGCGGCGCCACCCCCTCGCGCGGGCGATGCGGGTGGACAAGCTCACCCTCGCCGCGTTCGAGGCCACCGTGGGCGGTCCCCGCACCCCCACCGCCGCCGCGCTGGAGGCCGACCCGCGGGCGCTGCGGGCCCGGGCGGAACGGCTGGCGGCGCGGCTGCAGGACGACGGCACGGACGCCGAGGCCGTGGACACCCGCGCCACCGTGGGCGGCGGCGGGGCGCCCGGCGTGGAGCTGGCGAGCGCGGCCGTGTCGCTGCCCACCCGGTTCGCGGAGCCGCTGCGGGCGGTGCGGCCGGCGGTGCTCGGGCGGATCACCGGCGACCGGCTGCTGCTGGACCTGCGCGCGGTGGCCGAGGACGACGACGACACGCTGCTGCGCCAGGTGCGGGCCGCCCTATGACGGGGGACGGCCCGGCCGCGCCCGCCGTCGTCATCGCCACCGCGGGGCACGTCGACCACGGCAAATCCACCCTGGTGCGCGCGCTCACCGGCGCCGAACCCGACCGCTGGGACGAGGAACGCCGCCGCGGGCTCACCATCGACCTGGGCTTCGCGTCGACGGAACTCGACGACGGAGTGACCGTCGCCTTCGTGGACGTGCCCGGGCACCGGCGCTTCGTGCCCAACATGCTCGCCGGCGTGGGACCGGTGCCCGCCGCGCTGTTCGTGGTGGCCGCCGACGACGGGTGGATGCCGCAGTCGCAGGAGCACCTGGACGCGCTCGCCGCGCTGGGGGTGCGCCGGGGGCTGCTGGTGATCACCCGCTGCGACCTGATGGAACCGGACCTGGCGCTGGCCGAGGCGCGCGACGCGCTGGCCGCCACCCCGCTGGCCGGCATCCCGTCCGTGTCCGTGTCCGCCGTGACCGGCGAGGGCATCGACGCGCTGCGGGCGGCGCTGGCCGACCTGGCCGGCGGGCTGCCCCGGCCCGCGCCGGACGCCGACGTGCGCCTGTGGGTGGACCGGGCCTTCACGATCGGCGGGGCGGGCACGGTGGTCACCGGCACGCTCGGCGACGGCACCCTGCGGGTGGGGGACGCGCTGACCGTCGGCGCGCACGGCCGGCGGGTGACCGTGCGCGGTATCCAGTCCCTGGGGCGCGACGTGCGGTCGGTGACGGGTACGGCGCGCGTCGCCCTCAACCTGCGCGGCGCCGTCGTGGGCGAGGTGCCGCGCGGTACAGCGCTGCTCACACCCGGACGGTGGCGGGAAAGCGCGGCGGTGGACGTGCGCATCGAGGCGACGCAGGCGGGGGGTGGTGCTCTCAGGGGTGGAGCCGAGGCCGCTGGGGCCGGAGCGGGGGGTGCGCCGGGCCGGGGCGGGGCTCCGGGGAAGCCGGCGCGGCTGCTGGAGCGGCTTGCGGTGCACGTCGGCTCGGCGTCGACCCCGGTGCGGGTGCGCGTGTTCGCCGATTCGCCTTTCGCCCGCCTCACCTTCGACTACCCGCTGCCGCTGCGGGTGGGCGACCGGCTGATCCTGCGCGACCCCGGCACGCACCGCATCCCCGCCGGTGCCGAGGTGCTCGACCCGTCGCCGCCTGCGCTCACCCGCCGTGGCGACGCCCGCCGCCGCGCCGAGGTGCTGGCGGACCTGCCGGCCGGGCCCGACATCGCATCCGAGCTGCGCCGCCGCCGCTGGGCCCGCGCAGACGACCTGCGCGCGTGGGGCGTGCCGGTGCCCGAGGGGGCGGGCCGCGGCGGCTGGCTGATCGACGACATCGCGGCCGACGAACTGGCCGCGCGCCTGGTGGGGTACGTGCGCGAGGAGGACCGCCGCGACCCCCTCGAGCCCGGTGTGCCCGCGGAGGCCGCGCGGCGGGTCCTGGGCCTGCCCGATGCGCACCTGGTGGACGCGGTGCTCGCCCGGCCCGGGGCGTCGGCGCTGCGGAAGGCGGACGGGCGCATCACCCTCGCCGGCGCCGGCGGAGGCCTGCCCCCGGCGGTGCGGCGCGCGGTGGACGCGCTGCGGGAGCGGCTGCGCCAGGACCCGTTCGCGGCGCCCACCGCGGGCGAGCTCGACGAGCTGGGACTCGGCCGGCGCGAACTCGCCGCGTGCGCCCGCGCGGGGCTGCTGGCCGAGGTCGGCCCCGGGGTGTGGCTGGCCCCCGACGCCCCCGAAAAGGCCGCGATCGCGCTCCGCGAGCTGCCCGCCCCGTTCACCCCCAGCCAGGCCCGCGCCCGACTGGAGACCTCGCGGCGGGTGATGATGCCGCTGCTCGAGCTCCTCGCGCGGCGGGGGC
>CAYVJJ010000251.1:0-4341 GCA_964451655.1 uncultured Mycobacteriaceae bacterium
TCGGCACGGTGGCGCTCATCGGCACGGTCGTGGTGGGCCTGTTCGCCGTGGAGACCAAGCAGAAGACCCTCGAGGAGATCAACGGCTGACCCGAGCGGGCGGCTCTCAGCCGCCGGCGAGTTCGCCGTGGGCATCTATCGAGGTCTCCAGTTTCGACAGCAGACGCGCCAGCTGGCCCTGCTCCCGGCGGGTGAGCCCGCCGAGCATCCGCGTCTCCTTGGCGAAGTGGTCTCCGGCGACGCTGTCGACCACCGCCAGCCCCTCGTCGGTGAGCCGCGTGTAGACGATGCGCCGGTCCTCGGTATCGCGCTCACGTTCGACCAACCCGGCCTTGACCAGCCGGTCCACCCGCAGCGTGATGCCGCCGGTGGTCACCAGCGACCACTCGGCCAGCTGCCCGGCGGTCATCCGGAACGGCGGGCCGCCCCGGCGCAGCGCGGCGAGCACGTCGAAGGCCGCCATGTTGATGCCGAACTCGTCGAACAGGTGCGTGAGCTCCGCGTGGTAGCGCAGGTACGCCCGGTGCAGGCGGCCGAACACCTCCAGGGCGGACACGTCCAGGTCTGGCCTCTGCACCGCCCACTGGGCGACGATGTGGTCGACCGGATCCGGATCCACCGACGTGCCGTTGCGCATGGAACCCCTTCCAAAGATGTTCAGCACAAAGATAGTAGGTGGGACACGGTGTTGTCAGCACAGCGCGCCGCCGGAACCGCTGATAGTGCAGGGGCCCGGCGGCGCATCGCGTGCCTTCTGCGGTGGTCAGCCCAGGTGGGCGATGCAGTCGATCTCGACGGTCGCGCCATAGGGCAGGGCGCTGACTTCGAGGAAGGTACGCGCGGGGCGCGGGGCGTCGAAGACCCGCTCGAATTGCCGGTTGGCCTCGTCGCGCAGTGAAAGGTCGGTGACGAAGTAGGTCAGCTTGACCACGTGTCCGAGTTCCCCTCCGACGGTGGCCAGGCGCTCGGTCATCCTCTCGATCGCGGCGTCGAGGGCCTCCGTGCGGCCCGGGACGGCGGCGCCGTCGGCGTCCACCGACAGAGCGCCGGAGACGAAGGCGAAGCCTCCGGCGGCGTAGGCGGGGCTGTACGGGTGCGGGTCGCCATCGGCGAGGTCTGCGGCATCGGCGGTGCTGTGTTCAGTGGAGGCATCCGGCTGTGCGGTCATCGGGCTCACTCTCCTCGGGGCGGGTCCGGGCGCGGCGTCGACGCCCTCGCCCCACAGTCTACTCTAAGTATCTTAGGGGTCAACTAAATGTGAAACCCGGGCGCGCACAGCGCGACGTGCCGGCCGCACGCGACGCCTATGCTCGGTGCATGAGCGGAACCGACTGGCTCCGGAGCAGTTTCGACCGGGCGGTGCAGGAGGGCGCCGATTCGCTGGCGGCCGGGGGCGTGCCCGTGGGCTCGACACTCGACATCGGCGGTCGGCCGGTCGCGTCCGGGCACAACCGGCGGGTGCAGGACGGTGACCCCACCGCGCACGGCGAGATCACCTGTCTGCGCGCGGCGGGCCGCCGCAGCACCTATCGCGACGCCGTGCTCTACACCACGCTGGCGCCGTGCGCGATGTGCGCGGGGGCGATCGTGCAGTTCGGCATCCCCCTGGTGGTGGTCGGCCAGGACCGCACCTTCCCGGGCGAGCTCGGCTTCCTGCGCGAGCGCGGTGTCCGGGTGGAGCTGCTCGACGACGCGCGGTGCGTGGAGCTCATGGAGCGCTTCGAGCGCGAGCACCCGCGGGTGTGGGCGGAGGACATCGGCGTGCCGCCGGAGGCGGGGGCGCGCTGACCGGGGTGCAGGGCGCGGCGCGCTCGGTCACCGTCCGAAGCGCTCGGTCACCTGCGCCTCGGTGAGACCGAAGTCGCTCAGCGAGTAACGGTGGGCCGGCTTGCGGGCGCCGGAGCGGCTCGCGGCGTGCATGTCCTCCATGGCCGTCCGGGCCTGCGGGGTGACCTCCATCCCGAAACGCTCGTACACCCCGGCGACCGTGCCCAGCGGGTCGGCGACGAAGTCCGCGTAGTCCACGTCCGCGAACTGCGCGGGATCGTAGCGCCGGCGCGCGGCGGTGAAGGTCTCGAGGCCGCGCGCCCACAGGTCCAGCTGTGAGCGTCCGATGGCGGCGCCGCGGAACGTCTCCGACCACCCGTCGGTGGCGTGGGAAGCGAGGCTGCACGCGGACGCCATCGCGGTGACCGGGTCGCGGTGGGTCTGGATGATCAGCGCGTCCGGGTAGACGGCCATGATCTCGTCGAGCGCGAACAGGTGGCTGGGGTTCTTGAGCACCCAGCGCTTGTCGCGGTCGTTCATGCCGATCAGCTGCAGATTCTTCCGGTGCCGCCGGTAGGCGCCGGTCCAGTCCTGGCCCGCCAGCCACGACGAGTACGTCGGCAGGTGCGCCAGGCACTCGTAGGACACCGAGCGGAACGTCTGCCGCAGCAGCTGCCAGCACTCCTCGAGCTCGGCGGCCGACATGTAGTGCACGCCCATGAATTCGGGGTTGTCGATGTGGTGCTGCCGGAACCCGGCCTCGATGGCCTGGAAGACCGGATCCGAGTCCCAGCTCTCACGCGGCGGGCGCGGCTGCGGCATCTCGGTCAGCCACATCTCGAGGCCCTGGTGGGCCGGGTCCGCGCCGAGCAGCCGGTGCAGCGCCGTGGTGCCGGTGCGCGGCAGACCGGTGACGAACACCGGACGCTCGATCGGCACCTCGGCGTGCTCGGGATACCGCCGGAACGCAGCCTCGGACAGCAGCCGCGCCATCAGCGCGCCGCGCAGGAACACCCGCGACATCTTGGAACCGAGCGGGGTGAGCCGCTCGTCGCGGGCGTACGAGTCCAGCAGCACGCCCAGCGCCTCGGTGTAGTCGTCCTCGCCGAAGTCGTCCAGGCCCGTCTTGGCGACGGCGGAGGCGTGCAGGTCGTCGATCGTGCCGACGGTGGTGCGGTCGGTGGAGGTCATCGTGCGTCTTCCCTCGTCTCGTGGGCCGGGGCCCGTCAGTGGTGGTACTCGCCGCAGTTGACGTCGAGGCACTGGCCGGTGACCGCCGCGGCCATCGGCGAGGCCAGGAACACGGCGGCGTCGGCGATCTGGTCCGGCTCCGGCAGCCGCCGCAGGTCGGTGTTCGCGGCGGTGTGCGCGTAGATCTCGTCGGCGCCGATGCCGTACTTCGTCGCCTGGTGCTCGAAGTAGCCCTTGAGCGTGGGGCCCCAGATGTATCCGGGCGCCACCGAATTGACGCGGATTCCCTGCGGGCCCAGCTCGGTGGCCAGCGACTGCGACATCGACAGCAGCGCCGACTTGGCCAGCTTGTAGGCGCCGTAGCGCTCCTGCGAGTGGCGCAGCACCATCGAGTTGATGTTCACCACCGAACCGTCCGCCTCCGCCAGCGCCGGGGTGAACAGCTGCGTGAGCCGCAGCGCCCCGAACACGGTGAGTTCGATCGAATCGCGGATGTGCTGGAAGTCCGTCTGCGCGAACGGCGTGCGCGACGGGATGGTGAAGGCGTTGTTCACCAACGTGTCCACGCGCCCGAATTCGGCCAGCGCCGCGTCGCGCAGGTGCTCCGCGGAGCCGGGGTCGGTGATGTCCGCGGTGACGGCCAGCGCGCGGCGGCCGAGGGCGCGGACCTCGGCGGCGACCTCGTCGAGCCGCGACTGCGTGCGCGCGGCAAGCACGACGTCCGCGCCCTGGCCCGCGCAGCGCAGGGCCAGCGAGCGTCCCAGTCCCGGCCCCACGCCGGACACGACGACGACGGCGCCGGCGAGCAGTCCGGTTGCGGGGGCGCTCATCCGAGCATCCTCTCGGCGAACAGCCGCTGGCGCTCGGCGATGCGCCGCGCGTAGCCCTCGGGGGTGATGGCGTTGTCCGCGTAGTAAGGCAGCCGGGAGGCGACCTCGCCCATCGGCACCACCTCCACGCGCGGCCCGTCGTCGGGCGTGAACTCGCGCGAGGTGCGCTGCCAGCGGAACTGCGCATAGCCGCGCGCGTGGCCGAGCGTCTCGACCCAGTTGGCGACGCCCGGATCGCGCTCGGAAACCACGATCCGGACCATGCCGTCCGGGTCCACCTGCGCCTGCGCGTCGTTGAGCGAGGTCTGGTGGTGGACGTAGTCGAGCGAGATGTACCACATGCTGCCCAGCTGGAAGCCCTGGTACGGGGCGTCGGAGCGGGGGACGGTGAGGATCATCGCCTCGTCGCCGGACAGCTCGTAGTGGCCCACCGACGAGTACTGCGTGGCCAGCCCGCCGGGGGTCAGGCGCGGCTCGGAGAGCGTATTCACCGGCAGGTTCAGATAGAACCACTCGGGGAACTGCAGCCAGGTGCGCACCCGCTGCACCAGCGC
>CAYVJJ010000252.1:0-4307 GCA_964451655.1 uncultured Mycobacteriaceae bacterium
GCGTTCTACCCGTACCGCGGCTTCCAGACGGTGACCTCCGCCTACGCCAACCCCAAAGCCGGGTTCGGCGCCCGCAACGGCCTCATCCGCTCCTGGGGCCGCGTCGACGGCGGTCTGGCGCGGGCGCTGGACGACGCCCCGGTCCGCGCGCCGGAGGTGTTCGTGCTCAGCCGCACCCCGCAGGGGTGGGTCTACAACCTGTCGGTCTCACGGCTGCCCCGCACGCCCGGGGACGCGGCCGAACCGGTGGTGTTCGCCCCGTCGGCCTTCGATCCCGCGCACTTCGCGGTGGAGCAGGTGGGACACCTCGCCGTGGCGGTGCGGCGGTGACGGCGCCGCATCCGCACGTCGGCCCGTGACGATGCACGGTGCCCGCCCCCGCCGCTAGAGTCGGAGCGAGCACGCACCCCACCCCGCCGGAGGTCGGCCCATGGCAGAACGTCCCATCCGCATCGGTGTCCAGCTCCAGCCGCAGCACGCCCCGGACTACGGGCTGATCCGCGACGCGGTGATGCGCGCCGAGGACGCGGGCGTCGACATCGCCTTCAACTGGGACCATTTCTTCCCGCTCTACCCCGACGCCGACGGGAACCTGGACGGGCCGCATTTCGAGTGCTGGACGATGCTGGGCGCGTGGGCGGAACAGACCGAGCGCATCCGTATCGGCGCGCTCGTGACCGGGGGCGGCTACCGCAACCCCGACCTGCTCGCGGACATGGCGCGCACCGTCGACCACATCAGCGGCGGCCGCCTGATCCTGGGCGTCGGCGCCGGGTGGTTCGCGAAGGACTACGAGGAATACGGGTACAGGTTCGGCACCAAAGGCTCGCGCATCGACCTGCTGGGGGAGAACCTCGACCGCATCGCCGCCCGGCTGCCGCGGCTGGATCCACCGCCCGCGCAGCAGATCCCGTTACTGGTCGGCGGGGGCGGCCTCCGCAAGACACTGCGGCACGTGGCCCGGCACGCCGACATCTGGCACTCGTTCGCGGATCCGGACACCTACCCGGAGAAGCTCGACGCCCTCGATCAGCACTGCGCCGACGTGGGGAGGGATCCGGCGCAGATCGAGCGCTCCGTGCCCTGGCCGGCCGCCTCGGACGACGGCCTGACCCCGGAGCAGCGCGCTGATCAGCTTGTGCGGCAAGGGGTCACGCTGTTCACGGTCGCCACCGGCGGCCCCGAGTACGACTTCACCGAACTCCGCGCGGCGCTGGCCTGGCGGGACTCCCAGGGCTAGCGCACCGGATCCGGGCAGCGGCGGGGCGTCCCCGCCGACGGCTCCCGTCAGCTCGCCGCGCGATCCTGTGCGGGTCCGCCGTCCTGCCGTGATTCCCCGCCCGCGCTGCCGGCGAGCAGGATCGAGGCGACCAACTCCGGGTTGTCCCACATCGGCACGTGCCCCACGCCGGGGACCAGCGTGACGTTGGCCTGCGGGAACACGTCCTTGACACCCTTGGCCTCATAGCAGGGCAGCACAAGGTCGCGCCGGCCCCACGCGACGGTGACCGGCACCGAGGTGTCCACGGGCTGCGTGAACGCGAAGTCCGCGCTGAGCCCGCGGTCGATCACCGTGTTGCTCAGCAGCGCCTCCGCGTCGATCCGCGCGGTCTCGGCGGGCACACGCCACGGGTGGGACAGGAACACGCCCAGACCCAGCGACTTGCCCACCGGGTTGGTCACGAACGCGTCGCGCGCGCCGCCCATCCGGCGCGTGGCCCAGCGCAGGGTGCGGAAGGTGTTGACCGCGCGCGCCTGGTCGACCGGGCCGGTGAAGAAGCCGGCCGGGGAGAGCCCGGTGGCGGAGGCGACCATGCCCCGCGCCGCGGCCTCGAGCGCGAACCATCCGCCCAGCGAGTTGCCGGCCACGTGCACCTTCTCGTCCGGGGAGATGCGGTGCAGGAAGTCGACGGCGATGTCGACGCCGATCCGCAGCGGGTCCGGGCCGTCCGGCATCGCCGGCGACGCCCCGTGCCCCGGCAGGTCGACGGTGATCACCCGGCGGTGCGGGGTGAGCAGGTCGATCACCGGATCCCAGGCGTGCCGACGGTGGATGACGCCGTGCACCAGTACCAGGGTGGGTCCTTCGCCGCGGATGTCGTGAGCCAGCTCCATGATTTGAGTGTGACTCAGGTTAACGGGAACTTCAAGGCGACGGCGTGATCGATCGCACTCCGGCGCGGCTTCCTCCGTATCCCGGTATTTAGTTAGACTAGCTAACTATGTCGAGAGAACCGAGGTTGCGCCCGGCCGGGCCGGATCAGCGGGAGCTGGCCGCTCGTCTGCGTCCGGTGCTGTTGCGTTTGAACAACCTGGTGCGGCGCCGCGTGCCGTCGATGGAGCTCACCGCGGCGCAGAGCACGGCACTGACCACGGTGCTCGACCACGGGCCCCTGCGCATGGGGGAGCTGGCCGAGCGCGAACAGGTGCGCATGCCCACCGCCACCAGCATCATCCGGCGCGTCGAGTCGCTGGGGCTGGTGCAGCGCCGTCCGGACCCCGAGGACGGCCGGGCCGTGCTGGTGGAGCTCACCGACTCCGGCCGTGCGCGGCTCACCCGCGTCGCCCAGGCACGCAACGGCCTCCTGGCCGACCTGCTCGCGCAGCTCGACCACGACGAGCGCGCTGCCATCGCCGCGGCGGTGCCGGCCCTGACCGCGATGCTCGCGCTCGATCTTCCCGGCCCCGCCGAGCCCGACGAACCCGGAGGAGCAGCCACGCCACACGCCGACGAAAGCGAGCCAGAACCACGATGAGCACCACCGACGCACAGAGGACCGCCTCCCCGCAGGGGGCGCCGCCCGTCCACGCCGAGGAGCACCCTGGCCTGCTCGACGCCCTGAAAGGCCAGCCCAAGCAGGTCTGGGTGACAGCCTTCGCGGCCGTCATCGCGTTCATGGGCATCGGGCTGGTGGACCCGATCCTCAACACCATCACCGAGGCGCTGCACGCCACGCCGTCGCAGACCACCCTGCTGTTCGCCTCGTACCTGGGCGTCCAGGTCTTCGCGATGCTGCTGACCGGTGTGATGAGCTACCGCTTCGGGGCCAAGCGGACCGTGGTGACGGGCTTGATCCTCATCGTCGTCGCCGCCGGCCTGTGCGCCGCGGCGGGCACCATCGGGCAGCTCGTGTGGCTGCGCGCGCTGTGGGGCCTGGGCAACGCGTTCTTCATCGCCACTGCGCTGTCGGTCATCGTCGGCGCCGCGACCGGCGGGCAGAAGGGCGCCATCCTGCTCTACGAGGCCGCCCTGGGCCTGGGCCTGGCCGTCGGCCCGCTGCTGGGCGCGGTGCTCGGCCACATGTCCTGGCGCGGACCGTTCGCCGGCACCGCCATCCTGATGGGGATCGGCGCACTGCTGTGCGCGATCATGCTCACCCACGACGGCGACAAGTCCGCGCGCACGCCGGTCCGGGTCACCGACCCCATCCGCGCGCTCAAGGACCGCAACCTGCTGATGACCTCCATCGGCTCCGCCTTCTACACCGCCGCATTCTTCGCGGTCATCGCGTGGGCGCCGTTCGCGCTGGGCAAGGGCGCCTACTACATCGGGTTCGTGTTCTTCGGCTGGGGCGTGTGCGTGGCCATCGCCGGGGTGTTCATCGCGCCGCGGGTCGCCGCCCGGTTCGGCGAGCGCCTGGGCCTGATGGGCACCGTGTTCCTGTGCGCCGTGGTCCTCTGCGTCATCGCGGCGGGCGCGGCGCTGGAGTCCGAGGCGCTCATCGTCACCGGCGTCGTGGTCTCCGGGCTGGTCTCCGGCGTCCTCAACACCATGTTCACCGGCGCGGCGATGAGCTCGGCCACCACCGCGCGCTCGGTGTCCAGCGCCGGATACAACTTCTGCCGTTGGATGGGCGGCGCCGTCTCGGCGATCCTCGTCGGGCACCTGGCCGAGTGGTTCGGCTCCGATGACGAGCCCGCCATGGCGGCACCGTTCTGGGCGGCCGCGCTGTGCTGCCTCATCGCGGTCGGATTCCTATCGCTGCGGCCGCGGGACCGCGTGGGCGGCGGGCATGTCGAGACCGAGCTGCAGGTCCTCGAGGACGAGGCCGCCGCCGAGGGCCCCGCACAGGCCGTCGACGAGGCCGGGATGCAGGTGCTGCAGGACGGCGACACAGTCCGCTCCCGGGCCTGAGCCCCGGACCTGAACAGGCCTCCCGGGAGCTACCGGGACCGGGGCGGCGCCGGCACGAAGCTGCCGTAGGCGCCGCGGAAGAACAGCAGCGGATCGGTGTGCCGGTGCACGTCGAGATCGCTGACGCGGGCGATCACGATGGTGTGGTCGCCCGCGCCGTGCTCCAGCTCCA
>CAYVJJ010000253.1:0-4276 GCA_964451655.1 uncultured Mycobacteriaceae bacterium
CCCGTCGGCGGGCACGGGCGGCGGGGGCGGGGCCGGCGCCGCCGCGGCGGTGGACGCGGGCGGCCATCCCGACGTGCCGGGCGTGCCCGAGGCCGCCTGGCGCACGCTCACGCTCATCGACGCGGGGCAGTGGCCGGAGGCCGCGGAGGCGCCGGGCACCAAAGGCGGTCAGCGCTTCGGCAACCGGGAGAAACGTCTTCCGCAGCGCGACGGTGACGGCGACCGCGTCCGCTACCGCGAATGGGATGTCAATCCCAGGAAACCTGGCCAAGGACGCGACGCGGAGCGCATAGTCACAGGGGACGACGGTTCAGCCTGGTACACGGGCGACCACTACTCGTCGTTCACGCGCATGCGTTGACGGCCGCCACCTGCAGAAGGAGTGGAGCGCCATGACCGAGATCGCGGAATTCACCGCTCCCGGCGGGAGGACGGTCGGGATAGCCCGGCCCGGGGACACCGGCGCGGGTGAGGTGATCGTGGCGCTCGAGAACGCCGGATTCGCGGTGAGCACGGTCGCGGCCGAGCGCATGCACACCGTCGGCGGCGTGTTCGAGGAGTTCTCGACGGCTCTGGAGTTCCCGGACTACTTCGGCAACAACAAGGACGCGTTCGACGAGTGCATGCGTGAGCTCGACGAGATCGTCGGGGAGGCCCCGGGTTACGCCGTGGTCATCCGGCACGCCGCCGAATTGCTCGCCGAGGAGCCGGATGAGCTCGAGTGGTTCGTCGACGCGCTGCTGTTCTACGACGAGCACTACGGCGACGCCGAGGTCGAGTTCCGTGTGCTGCTGGTGGTGGCCGCCGGTGAAGCCGACGACGTGCAGGAGCTGTGGCGCGATTACGGCGCCGAGCCGGTGGAGCTGGCCTGACCCGACCCTTCACCCGCGGTGGATGTAGGACTCGAGGTGGTCGCGCTCGGCCTCCAGCTCGTCCATCCGGCTCTTGACCACGTCACCGATGCTGACGATGCCGCGCAGCGACCCCTCCACCACCACGGGCATGTGGCGGATGCGGTGCTCGGTCATCGTGGCGGCGAGGCTGTCGACCGAGTCGTCCAGCGAGCACGAGTAGACCGTCGTGGACATGATCTCCGCGATCGGCGTGCCCAGCGCGCCGGCCCCGCACTCGTTGAGCCGGTGGATGATGTCGCGCTCCGAGATGATCCCCAGCACGTCGTTGTTCTCGACCACCACGAACGCGCCCACGTTGTGGCGGGTCATGTCGTCGATGACCTGACGGACGGTGACACTCGGTGCGACGGTGAGCACGGCGGTGCCCTTGGACTGCAGTACGTCTGCGATGCGCATGCGGACTCCCGGGTTGAGCGCCCTTCACGATCCTCTGATTCTACTGTGATGCAGGACACTTTCACAGGGGTCGGTGGAGCCGGAGCGTCGGACGCCCGCCGTCTGCGGTGTCCGCCGGCCCCTCGAACCGGAAGCGGGGCCGCCGCCGGGCCGTGAAAGTATGGACGGCATGTCAGAACAGTCCGCTTCACCGGCCGCAGCGGTCCCGGAGTCCTCGGCGACCGTGCGCAAACCGCGCGTGCTGTCCGGGATCCAGCCCACCGCCGACTCGTTCCACCTGGGGAATTACCTGGGTGCGATCCGCCAGTGGGTGCCGTTGCAGGACGAGCACGACGCGTTCTACTTCATCCCCGACATGCACGCGATCACGGTGCCGCAGGAGCCGAAACTGCTGCGCGAACGCACCCGGGTCGCGGTGGCGCAGCTGCTGGCGATCGGCATCGACCCCGAACGCTCCACGCTCTTCGTGCAGAGCCAGGTCCCCGAGCATGCGCAGCTGGCCTGGGTGCTCAACTGCATCACGGGCTTCGGCGAGGCGAGCCGGATGACCCAGTTCAAGGACAAGTCGGCGAAGCAGGGCACGGAGAGCACGGGCGTGGGGCTGTTCACCTACCCGGTGCTCATGGCCGCGGACATCCTGCTCTACCGTTCGCACCTCGTGCCCGTCGGCGAGGACCAGCGTCAGCACCTGGAGCTCACGCGGAACCTCGCCCAACGGTTCAACTCGAGGTTCGGCAAGGCGTTCGTGGTCCCGGAGGCGACGATCATCGAGGAGTTCGCCAAGGTCTACGACCTGCAGGAGCCGACGAAGAAGATGAGCAAGTCCGGCGACAACCCCAAGGGCATCATCAACCTGCTCGACGATCCGAAGGTGTCCGCCAAGCGCATCCGCTCCGCCGTCACCGACACCGGCGGCGAGGTGCGCTTCGACCGCGAGGGGAAGCCGGGTGTCTCGAACCTGCTGACCATCAACTCCGCGCTGTCCGGCCGCAGTATCGCCGAACTCGAACGGCGGTTCGACGGCAGCGGCTACGGCGACCTCAAGGCCGACACCGCCGAGGTGCTCACCGAGTTCGTCACCCCGCTGCGCTCGGCGGTCGACGGCTACCTGTCCGATCCGGCCGAACTCGACCGCATCCTCTTGCGCGGCGCGGAGCGGGCCCGTGCGGTAGCGTCAGGGACCCTGAAGCGCGTCTACGACAGGGTGGGGTTCCTCGCGTCCGGGGATTGACCGCACCCGGAGGGAGTGCCCACATGGCCCGCGGCGGAACGGCATCGGCGGAGAAGGGCAGGGCCGAGGACAAGGACGAAGACAAGGGCCCGTCCTTCCTGGAGAAGCGCCGCGCCGCATGGCCGTGGTTCGACCACCTGATGCGGGCGGCCCAGCGCTATCAGAGCGAGCGCGGCGACCACTACGCCGCCGCCATCACCTATTTCACGGTGCTGGCACTGTTCCCGCTGCTGATGGTGGCGTTCGCCATCGCCGGCTATGTGCTCGCCGGCAATGCCGACCTGCTCGACGATCTGCGCTCGCAGATCGCGGAGAACGTGCCCGGGTCGATGGGCGACACGATCAGCGACCTGGTCGACACCGCCATCAACTCCCGCGCCACGGTGGGTGTGCTCGGCGTGCTGGGTGCGCTGTATTCGGGGCTCGGCTGGATGGCGCGTCTGCGCGCGGCGCTCACCGAGCAGTGGGAGCAGACCGGCGAGGAGCCGAAGTTCCTGGCCAAGAAGATCAGCGACCTGGGAGCCCTCGGCGGTCTGGCCGTGGCCCTGGTGGTCACCCTCGGCGTCACGGCGCTCGGCTCCGGTTCGCTGGGCAAGCAGGTGCTCAAGTGGCTGCGCCTGGACTCGATGCCCGGCGCGGGCGTGCTGCTCACGATCGTGTCGGTCCTGGTCGGCGTCGCCGCCTCGTGGGCGCTGTTCGTGTGGGTGATCGCACGGCTGCCCCGTGAGCGGGTGGCGATGCGCAGCGCCGTGAAGGGCGCGCTGCTGGCGGCGGTGGTCTTCGAGATCTTCAAGCGCGTCGCGGTGGTGTATCTGGCCAGCGTCGTGCAGGGGCCGGCGGGCGCCACGTTCGGCCCCATCATCGGCATCATGGTCTTCGCCTACATCACCGCGCGGATCACGCTGTTCGCCACCGCGTACGCCGCCACCAGCGTGGAGAGCCTCGCGCTCGCGCCCGTGCCGGCGCCGGACCCTGTCGTCATCCGCCCGCGTGTCGAGGAGCGCGAATCGGGTGCGGCGGTGGCCGCGCTCGCCGGCGCGGGCGTGGGGGCCGCCGCGGGGTGGGGTATGGGCCGTAGGGGTCGGAAGCCCCGGCGGCGCAGGTGATCGCGGACGGCGCCTGTCGTCGGATCGTGTGTCGTCGGATCGTGTCCGCGGGCGCCGACGCGGGGACTAGGCTCGCGGGTGTCGCTTGCCGCACGCGTGAAGGAGGCGCCGATGGTGGCCCCGGGGGATACCGCGCGTACGTCGTCGGATCTGGTCGCCGGACTGCGCCGCTCCACCTCCGCCGACGTGCTCGACGACGCGGCTTCGCTGGCCCTCTACAGCGCCGACGCCTCGAACTACCGGCACGTCCCCTCCGCGGTGGTGCTGCCGCGCAGTGAGGACGACGTGGCCGCCACGCTCGCAGCATGCCGGGCGCACGCCGTGCCGCTGACCATGCGTGGGGCCGGGACCTCGATCGCCGGCAATTGCCTGGGTGCGGGCGTGGTCATGGACACCTCCCGGTACTTCGACGCGATCGAGGACATCGACCCCGGTTCGGCGACGGCCGTGGTGCGGCCGGGGACGATCGGAGGCCGTCTGCGTGACGCGTTGGCCCCGCACGGGTTGGCGTTCGCGCCGGACCCGTCGACGATCTCCCGCTGCACGGTGGGCGGCATGATCGGCAACAATTCGTGCGGCTCGCACTCGGTGGCCTGGGGCAAGACCAGCGAGAACATCCGCGAGCTGGA
>CAYVJJ010000254.1:0-4270 GCA_964451655.1 uncultured Mycobacteriaceae bacterium
GCGGGCCGATGTCCCCGAGCCCCAGCACCGCCGAGCCGTCCGAGACGACGGCCACCAGCCGATCAGTCCAGGTATAGCGCCGGGCGAGGGAATCATCCCGTGCGATCGCGGTGCTGACCTGCGCGACTCCGGGCGTGTAGGCGATGGACAGGGCGCGCTGGTTGTCCAGGGCCGTCGTGGTCTCCACCGAGAGCTTGCCGCCGACGTGGCCGTCGAAGATCTCTTCCGCAGTGAGCGCAGCGAGCTTCTGCTGCTGTGCGTGGCGGCTATCGGAATCAGTGGACACGTGCGCTCCTGCGTGGTCGCTGCGGGCACGGATGACCGGCCCCCCTGGCCTGTTACGCGCCCAACATTACAGCCAGCCTCCCGCGTGCTCACCCCCACCACTGCGTCCACAGGACGGCGCCCGCGACGCAGAACACCCCCAGCGAGCACAGCACCGCAGCCGCCCCCCTGGCGCGATCGGCGAACCTCTGCAGGAGCACGGCCGCCGCGCACGCGAACAGGTGCACGATGAGCGATTCCGCCCCCGGGCCCGGAATGCCGCGGCGCCCGCTCATGATCGACACGACGATGATGCCGGCCGCGAGCAGGACGACACCGGCCGCGACCGAGCCGCTCAAGGCGCGCATCGTGCGCACGAGACGCCCGGGCCGCACCGGAGTGCCGCCGGCCCCCGGCCCGCCCCGGTCTCCGGCGTCGGCGTCCGCGGCCGGCCGGTCGTCGCCGGCGCAGCCGTCGGGACCGCCCGGCCCGGTCTGCGGCATCACCGGCACCTCCTCCCTGCGCGCCGCGGAGGCCCAGTCCGCGCGCCCGCGGGCCGTTCCGCCCCGCACTTTCTACGCCTCCCCGGACGCCGCCGCGTCCGCCCCGGCGGACCGGCCCGGACCGCTGCCGACCAGGCCGACGCCGCGCGCCCGGCCCACGAGCTCGGCGAACTGGTCCGGCGCGGTGAGCTCGGCACCGAGCCGCACGGTCTTGTTCGTCCCGTGGAAGTCGGACGAACCGGTCATCAGCAGGCCCGTCTCCTGCGCGAGCGCACGCAGCCGGGCACGGTCCGCCGCGCCGTGGTCGATGTGATCGACCTCCACCCCGGTCAGACCCTCCCCCGCCAGCTCGACGATCTGCCCGATCGCCATCAGCCGTCCGCGCGTGCGGGCCCGCGGGTGCGCCACCACCGTGACACCGCCGGCCGCCGCCACCGCGCGCACCGCCTCCGCGATGGGGGTGTCGCGCTTGCGTTCGTAATACGGCGACGACCTGCTCAGCGGCCCGTCGAAGGCCGCCTGCATCGACTCGGCGGCGCCGGAATCCACCAAGGCCCGCGCCAGGTGCGGGCGTCCGGGCACGCGGTCCGGGTCGGCGAACAGGGCGTCGACGTCCACGGGCAGCCCGTCGGCCGCCATGCGCTCGGCCATGACACGCAGCCTCCGCGTGCGTTCCCCGCGCAGGCGGTCCGACTCGGCGACGATTGCGGGGTCCGCCGGATCGAACAGGTAGCACAGCAGGTGCACCGGCACCGGCCGTTCCTCCTGCCCGCCGTCCGTGTGCGCCCCGTCCGTGTGCGCCCCGTCCGGCCGCGCCCCGCCCGTGGGCTCTGCGCGCGCCTCGCACGACCACTCCATGCCGCGCACCAGCGTCAACGGCCGCTCCGCGCCCGCCACCGCCGCTGCGGCCTCCTCCCAGCCGGAGGTGGTGTCGTGATCGGTGATGGCCACGACGTCCAGGCCCGCCGCGGCCGCCTCGTCGATCAGGGCGCGCGGCGGCGTGGTGCCGTCCGAGGCAGTCGTGTGGGCGTGGAGATCGATTCGCACGGCGTCCAGTCTGTCAGCGCCCGCGGGATCGTGCCGCAGCCGCCCGGCCCGCCCGTCCGTCATCGTCGCCGCCGGTGGCCGCGACGGCGGGAGGACAGTGCCGTCAGAGTGAGACGGCGCGCCGTGCCGGGTCGCGCGGGTCCACGCCCGCCTCCGCCCACGCCTGGCGCAGTTCATCGGCGCCGCGGACGCGCACCCAGGCGGCCTCGGTCGCGGTGATGGGGACGGCCTCAAGGAACCGGACGGGGTCGCGGGGCTCCTCGAGCGTGAGTTCCGGCACAGCGGACTCTCCGAGCAGCACCGCCGAGAAGGAGCAGCCCTCCCACATCGGCTCGGCCAGGTCGACGATCCCGTCCGCGGCGAGGATCACCCCCTCCACCGCGGGGGCCGCTGCCAGTATCGCCACCGAGCGGTGCAGTCCGGGCGGCACTCCGCCGCCCTCCGGGCGCAGGACCACCACGATCTCCGCACGCGGCCCCCGCTCCGGGTCGGCCACCATGGCCGTGGGGTCCGCCATCGGCGCGCGCGAGCACCCCGCGGACGCCAGGTGCAGCAGGGGGCCGGCCCCGCCCGTTCCTCCCCCGCCGGGACCGGCGGGGTCCGCCACGAAGGCCTTCACCTCGATCGGCTCGAGTCCCAGGAACGTCACCGACGCCGTGCCCGCCGGCGGACCGCCGAAATGCCGTTCCAGATGTGCGCCGACCCGTTCCATCACGCTGTCCACCACGCCCCCATCTAACACACCGGGCCCTGCCCGCGCTGTCGGCGGGCGCGCGGCAGGCCGCCTCCCCTCCCGGCCCCGGCGGTGGCAGAGTCGTGGACGGGCGGACGCGCGTGCACGCCCCCGCCCCGCACCGTATGCACGTCGCCGGAGGAGAACCCGCACCATGACCGACACCGCGCCCCCACCCGGGCCCGAGCTCGCCGCCGCGCTGGCGGAGCGCGTCCGCGGATTCATGCCGCAGGCGCACTCCGACCTCGCGGAGCTCGTGGCCGTTCCCACGCTCGCCGACCCGCGCCAGGTGGACCCGCAGGAATGCGTGCGCGGCGCGCGGTGGGTGCGCGACGCGTTCACCGCCGCCGGCATCCCCTCCATGGAGCTGATCGAGACGGCCGACGGCTCGACCGCCGTGATCGGCCACCGGCCCGCCCGTCCGGGGCGCCCCACGGTGCTGCTCTACAGCCACTACGACATCCAGCCCGCGGGCGAACGCTCAGCGTGGAGCTCCGATCCGTTCACGCTGACCGAACGCGGCGGCCGCTGGTACGGGCGCGGCGCCGCCGACTGCAAGGGCAACGTGATCATGCACCTGACCGCACTGCGGGCGCTCGGCGCCGAGCCCGGCGCGGACGGCGGGACGGGCATCCGCGTGGTCGTGGAGGGGTCCGAGGAGATGGGGACCGGCGGCCTGGAGGAACTGGTGCGCAGCCGGCCGGAACTGTTCGCGGCGGACCTGATCGTCATCGCTGATTCCGGCAACGTCGCGGTGGGACGCCCCACCCTCACCACCAGCCTGCGCGGGAACGCGAACGTCGATGTGCACGTGGAGACGCTCGCCGGCGAGGTGCACTCGGGGATGTTCGGCGGTCCCGCCCCGGACGCGCTCGCCGCGCTGGTGCGCATGCTCGCGAGTCTGCGCGGCGCGGACGGGTCCACCACCGTCGACGGGCTCGACGCGTCGGGCGTGTGGGCGGGCGCCCCCTACCCCGCGGAGCGGTTCCGCGCCGACGCCGGGATCCTCGACGGCGTCGACGTGATCGGCGGCGGCGCCGTCGCCGATGCGGTGTGGGCGCGGCCCACCGCCACCGTCCTGGGTATCGACTGCCCGCCGGTGGTCGGATCCGCCGCGGCCGTCCCGCCGCGCGCCTCCGCCCGCATCAACCTGCGGGTGCCGCCGGGCACCGACCCCGCCGCGGCGCAGGACGCGCTGGTGCGGCACCTGCATGCGCATGCGCCGTGGGGCGCGCGGGTCCGTGTGGACCGCGAGACCGTCGGCAGCCCGTTCCGCGCGCGCACCGACGGACCCGGTTACGCGGCGCTGTCGTCCGCGCTGCGCACGGCGTTCGGCCGCGATGTGGAATTCAGCGGCCAGGGCGGCGCGATCCCCTTGTGCACGGCACTGGCGCAGGAGCATCCGGCCGCGGAGATCGCGCTGTTCGGCGTGGAGGAGCCGGCCTGCCGCATCCATGCCGCCGACGAGAGCGTCGACCCCGGGGAGATCGAGCGGTGCGCCCTGGCCGAGGCCCTGCTGCTGCACAGCCTGGGAGCGGGCTGAGGAGGCCTCAGAGCGCGAGGCGCGCGAGGATGTCCCGGCCCTCCTCCGCCCGGCCGGGATCGCACAGCACGTCGTAGCGTCCGGCCACCAGCTGCATCGTGGACGCGAAATCCCGCTGGCCGCGTGTGGCCGCGTACGGCACCGAGGCGGAGATGAGGCCGAAGATGATGCCGCCGACGA